>JAAYBP010000143.1 GCA_012730075.1 Acidimicrobiales bacterium
GAGGAGAGGAGAGGGGCGAGCGCGCCGACGGCCGGCGCGGGGATCCGCGCCGGCCGTCCTCGCCCTCGGATCTCCCTAGTACCGGTAGTGGTCGGGCTTGTAGGGGCCCTCGACCGGGACACCGATGTAGTCGGCCTGCTCCTGGCTGAGCTCGGTCAGTCGCACGCCGAGGGCGTCGAGGTGCAGGCGGGCCACCTTCTCGTCGAGGACCTTGGGCAGCGTGTAGACGCCGATCGGGTACTCGTCGGTCTTGGTGAACAGCTCGATCTGGGCGATCGTCTGGTTGGTGAAGGAGTTGCTCATCACGAAGCTCGGGTGGCCGGTGGCGCAGCCGAGGTTCATGAGCCGGCCCTCGGCGAGGACGATCACCGAGTGGCCGTCGGGGAACACGAACTCGTTCACCTGCGGCTTGATCTCGACGTTCTGCACGTCGCTCATGCGGGCCAGGCCGGCCATGTCGATCTCGTTGTCGAAGTGGCCGATGTTGGCGACGATCGCCTGGTGCTTCATCCGGGCCATGTGCTCGGCGGAGATGATCCCCTTGTTGCCCGTGGTCGTGATGAAGATGTCGGCGGAATCGAGGACGTCCTCGAGGCGGGCGACCTGGAAGCCCTCCATGGCGGCCTGGAGCGCGCAGATCGGGTCGACCTCGGCGACGATCACACGAGCGCCCTGGCCCCGCAGCGACTGGGCGCAGCCCTTGCCGACGTCGCCGTAGCCGGCGACGAACGCCACCTTGCCGCCGATCATCACGTCGGTGGCCCGGTTGAGGCCGTCGATCAGGCTGTGGCGGCAGCCGTAGAGGTTGTCGAACTTGCTCTTGGTGACCGAGTCGTTGACGTTGATCGCCGGGAACAGCAGCTGACCGGCCTCGAACATCTGGTACAGCCGGTGCACGCCGGTGGTGGTCTCCTCGGTGACGCCCTTGATGCCCGCCGCGACCTCGGTCCAGCGGTTCGGCTCCTTGGCGACGCTCTCCTTGAGGAGGTTGAGAACGACGGTCCACTCCTCGGAGTCGGCCTCGGTCGGCTCGGGCACGGCGCCGGCGGCCTCGTACTCCTTGCCCTTGTGGACCAGGAGAGTGGCGTCGCCACCGTCGTCGAGGATCATGTTGGGGCCGCTGCCGTCGGGCCACCGCAGTGCCTGGTCGGTGCACCACCAGTACTCCTCCAGGGTCTCGCCCTTCCAGGCGTAGACCGGCACGCCGGAGGGGGCGTCGGTGGTGCCGTTCGGGCCGACCACGACCGCCGCGGCGGCGTGGTCCTGGGTCGAGAAGATGTTGCAGCTCACCCAGCGGACGTCGGCGCCGAGGGCGACGAGCGTCTCGATCAGAACGGCGGTCTGGATGGTCATGTGCAGCGAGCCCATGATCTTGGCGCCGGCGAGGGGCTGGGCGTCGGCGAACTCGGCGCGGGTGGCCATCAGGCCGGGCATCTCGTGCTCGGCGAGCTGGATCTCCTTGCGGCCGAAGCCGGCGAGCGAGAGGTCGGCGACCTTGAAGTCGTCAGGGGCAAGGGGCATGGGGTTCCTTTCGAGGGGTTCAGGCTTCAGGGGTCGGGGACGACGGGATCGACGACGGCGACGGGCGCAGGGCGCTCGCCGGGGACGTCGGTCGGTTGTCGCCGGGCCGGAGCCACCTGGCCCACTCTGCACAGCCCTGCACGGACGCCGCCCGCCGGGCGGGTCCGGCCGGTGAGCGTAGCCGCGCGGAGCGTCCCACGCCCCCGTCCCTCTCCTTCCGTGTGCGGAATCCCGTCGTCGACGGGGGCAACCCGCACACGGAACGGACTCGCGCATGCAGCGGGTCGAAAACTGGAACGTGTTCTAGTGTCGGGGGATGGCCGAGCTCGCCCCGATCTCCACCCCGCTCCCCGGTCCCCGCCTCACCGGGCGCAGCGCCGTCGTCACCGGCGGCGCGTCGGGCATCGGCGCCGCCACCGCCCTGCGCCTGGCCGCCGAGGGGGCGGCGGTGACCGCGGTCGACGTCGACGCGGTCGGGCTCCAGCGGACGCTCGACGCCCTGCCCGACGAGGCGACCGGGACGATCGCCACCCACGTGGCCGACGTCGGCGACGAGGGCGCGGTGAAGGAGGCCGTCGCCGCCGCGGTCGAGCACGGAGGCGGCCTCGACGTCGTCGCCAACATCGCCGGCATCCTGCGCGCCGCCCACAGCACCGAGCACAGCCTCGAACTGTGGGACCAGGTGATCCGAATCAACCTCACGAGCACGTTCCTGGTGTGCCGCGAGGCGCTCCCCCACCTGCTCGACGGGGGCGGGGCGATCGTGAACTCGTCGTCGACCTCCGCCGACTTCGGCCACCCGTGGATGGCGGCCTACGCGGCGTCGAAGGGCGGGGTCGCCGCCCTCACCCACACCCTGGCCGTCGAGTACTCGAAGCGGGGCGTGCGGGTGAACGCCATCGCTCCGGGCAGCGTCCGCACGTCGATGACCAAGGGCCTCGACCTGCCCGACGACGCCGACTTCGACCTGATCCCCCGCATCATGTCGCCGATCGGGCCGGGCGCCCCCGAGGCGGTCGCGTCGGTCGTGGCGATGCTCGCCTCCGACGACGGCGCCCACATCAGCGGCGAGATCATCCGCATCGACGGCGGAACCCACGCCTGAGGAGGCGACCGTGCGCTTCACCATCGGCATGGCCTACGGGCCACCCGAGCACTACGTCCCGCTGGCGAAGGCGGCCGACGCCGCCGGCTACCACGCCATCGCCTGCTCCGACCACGTGCTCGACCTCGAGACGATCTCGACGCCGTACCCCTACACCGACACCGGCGAACGGCGCTGGCCCCTCGGCACGCCGTGGCTCGACCCGTGGGTGGCGATCTCGGCGATGGCGGCGGTGACCGAACGTCTGCGGTTCCTGACCAACGTGTTCGTGCTCCCGATGCGCAACCCGTTCGTGGTGGCCAAGGCGGTGGCGACCGCCTCGGTGATCAGCGGCGGGCGGGTGTCGCTCGGCATCGGCATGGGCTGGTGCGAGGAGGAGTTCGACCTGCTCGAGCAGCCCTTCCGCGCCCGCGGTGCCCGGGCCGACGAGGCGCTGGAGCTGATCCGGGCGGCGTGGACCGGTGAGATGGTCGAGCACCGCGGCCGCTTCTACGACGTGCCCCGCTTCCAGATGGCGCCCCCGCCGCCCGCGCCGGTGCCGGTGCTGGTCGGCGGCCTGTCCGACGCCGCCCTCCGGCGGGCCGCCCGCCACGACGGGTGGATCTCGGACTTCTCCACGATCGACGAGCTGGCCGGGTACCGGCGGCGGCTCGACGAGCTGCGGGACGAGGCGGGCCGCGCCGACGAGCCCTTCACGTTCGTCGGGTCCCCGAAGGACGCGATCGGCGTCGAGGACTTCGCCCGGGCCGGCGAGGCCGGCGTCACCGACGTCCTCACCATGCCGTGGGCCTACTACCACGGGTTCACCGACGACCTGGAGGCCAAGATCGACGGCCTCGAACGCTTCGCCGCCGACATCGTCTCCCACTTCCCGCCCGAGTCCGCCTGACGCGTCGTGCGACGTCACGCGGTGCGTAACGCCGACCGGGGACGCGTCGTCAGGAGTCGCCGGGGACGACGGCCTCGGGCGGGTTGGCCGGCTCGTCGGGGAGGACGGTCAAGGTGGCGAAGCCGTTGACGAAGGCGGTGACGTCGTCGGGCGGATCCTCGAGGGTCGAGGTGCAGTCCTGGCCATCGAGCGCCGGGCCCTCGGGGGCGACCTCCAACTCGAGCAGGCCGCGCACCTGGCCGCCGGTGGCGCAGGTCGGGACGTTGAGGTTCGACACCTCGACCGCGAGCGAGCCGTCGCGGATCGACTCCAGTCGCATCTCGACCCACTGCACGACGATCGGGACGGCGGCTTCGTAGTCGACGTCCTCGTAGCCTTCCTGGCCGAAGTCGGCCCCCGAACCACCGCTGACCGCCAGGGCCGGGACACCGTGGGCGACGGCCTGACGGGCCGCGCCCACCGTGCCCGACAGGTCGACGATCGGGCCGATGTTCTGGCCCTCGTTGATGCCGGTCACGACCAGGTCGGGCTCGATGCCGAGATCCTCGATCGCCACCCGCACCGAGTCGGCCGGGTAGCCGTCGACCGCGGTGGCCTCTCCGCCGCTGATCGTCTCCACCTCGCTGGTCGCCACCTCACCGTCGGTGTAGGTGCCCCCCGAGCCCGAGCGCTGCTCCAGCGGGGCGACGACCACGACCTCGACGCCGTCGATGCCCTCGAGCGCGGTCACCAGCACGTCGATGCCCTCGGCGGAGTAGCCGTCGTCGTTGCTGACGAGCACGGTGATCGGCGCGGGCGGCTCGGTCGTGGTCGTCTCGGCGGCGGTCGTCTCCGTGCCGGTCGTCTCGGTGGCGCCTTCGTCGCCGTCGTCGGATCCGCCGCAGGCCACCAGGCCCAGGCCGAGGACGGCGGCGACGCCGAGGCGCGCCGCGGCGGTCTTCCAGGTCGGTGCTCCAGCCATGGGCGGCGATGGTGCCAGGTCCGGCGCGCTCGTGCCGGGATGGCCACCCTCCTGCCGGACCCCGTCCGGTCGGGCCCCGTCCGGTCGGGCCCCGTGGGTTCAGGGGGCCGGGGTTCAGGGGGCCGCGACGACCTCGGGCCCGTCCGCGCCGACGGCCTCAGCTTCGGCGAGTCGCGGTGTCGGGGCCTCGGGAGCCCGTCAGATCGTGTCCGCGGGATCCAGGACGCGCTCGTCGGCGCCAGCGGTCTCGGCGTGAGGTGGCGCGGCGTCGGCGGGCCCCGTCAGGTCGTGTCCGCGGGTCCAGCGCCGGATCTCTCGGCGTCGATGGTCGCGGCATCGCGACGTCGGCGCCGGGCGGCTTCGGGGGCCTCGCCCCGGTCACCTCGTGCCCGCGGGGTTCAGGGCGCCCTCGGTGGGTCCGGGCTCGGAGGCCGTCGATCGGGGCGCGGTGGCCGCGGGCTCAGCCTCGGCATCGTCATCGTCGTCACCGAGGTCGTCGGGGTCCAGGTCGTCCTCGTCGGGTGGGAGCGGGGCGGAGGACCCGACCCGGCGACCGCCGCGCAGGACGGTGACCGGACCGTCCTCGCTGACCACGACGACGGTCGCCGCCGGGTCGTCGAAGCTGTAGCGGCGGGCGGACGTGTGGCGCATCCCGCCGAGGCCGGCGACGTCGCTCTCGGCCTCGGTGCTCGGCACGAGCCGCACCCCGATCTCGGTCATCACGCCGTCGACGTCGAACATCGTCGCCCCGTCGACCTGGCTGAGGACGTGGCGCAGCGGCGCGAGGTCGGGCGGCCGGCCGATCCGCAGCTCCGGCGGCTTGGGGAGGCGGGCCTCGTAGCTCCCCCGGCCGTCGGTGCCGCCCCGGTACACGAGGGTGGCCCCGATGTTGCGGGCGCCGAGGTCGTGCACGGCGAAGGCGAGCAGCAGCCCGAGCACCCGCCGGTCGTCGCCGGCGCCGAGCGGCAGGGCGTCGACCCAGGTCGAGATGGGCGGCTCGTGGTGCCAGCGCATCGCCTCCCACCGGAGCACGCCGAACTCGCCGACCACCCGCACGACGCCGGACGGGTGGCGCTGCACGACGGTCGCCCCGAACGCCCCGGCGAGCACGACGAGATCGCGCTCGGACCCGGCCGGACGGTCGAACACCGCCCACTGGTCGGTGCCGTCGGCGTGGCGCAGCAGCCAGCTCGACAGCCCGTCGGCGAACCGCCGCCCGACCTCGGTGTGGTACGGCCCGAGCGGGCGGATCTCGATGCCCAGCTCGGTCGCCCGCTTCCACGCCTCCAGGTCGCGGATCGGCGCGATGAACACGCCGAACGACGGCACCCGCCGCTCGTGGACCTTGGGCCGCAGGGCGTAGTCGAGCTCCTCCACGAGGAGGTGGTGCCACGCCCGGCTCCCGTCGAGGTGGAGGCCGATCTCGCCCAGCTCCTCGACCAGCCGCCGCTGGCGACCCTCGACCGACGGTGCCGGGTGCCTGCCCATCCCGGCAGGCTACGGCGGCCGCTCCGTCGATCCGCGCCCGCCGA
>JAAYBP010000144.1 GCA_012730075.1 Acidimicrobiales bacterium
CCGACCGACGGCAGGTCGAGGACCGCCGCGATCTGCTCGGGCACGACGCCGGTGTAGCCGTCGGACGACTCGACCCCGGCGATCACCAGGTCGTAGCCGTCGACGCGGCCGATGGCGGCGGCGAGCACCTTGGCGGTGTCGAGCGCGCCGGCGCCGGCGAGGGCGTCGTCGCTGACGAGGACGGCCTTGGCGGCCCCCATGGCGAGCGCCTGCCGGAGCCCGGCGACCTCGCCGTTCGGGGCCATGGAGACGAGGGTGACCTCGCCCTCCCCGGCCTTGTCGACGAGCTGCAGCGCCATCTCCACGCCGTAGGTATCAGACTCGTCGAGGATGAGCTTCCCGTCCCGCTTGAGGGTGTGATCCGGGTTGAGAGCACCGGGATCGGCGGGGTCCGGGATCTGCTTGACACAGACGACCACGTTCATGGGTGGGAGTCTGTCGGCTCATGTTCGGCTCGCCAAATCGCCCCGGAGAGGCCCGCCCGCGGGTGCGGATCGCCGTCGCGACCCTGGTCGGCGCGGCGCTCCTCGCCCTGGTGGCGTCGTGGCCGTACGCCGTCGCGGGCGACCTGGCGCCCGGCGAGACGGGCGCGTTCCGGTGGGCGAACGGGCTCCCGGCGGGTCTCGGGTGGGTCCTCGAACCGGCGATGCACCTGGCCACGCCGATCGGTCTGGTCCTGCTCGTCGCCGTCGCGCTGGTGCGACGCCGGAGCGCGGTGGCCATCGCCGCGGTGGCCGCGTGGACGGTGACGCGGTGGGCCAGCCGCACGGTCAAGACCGTGCTCGAACGGGGGCGGCCGCCGGAGTTCGTCGCCGACGTGGTCCTCCGCCAGCACCTCCCGTCCTCCGCCGGCTACACGTCGACCCACACCGCCTGCGCGACCGCCCTGGCGGTCGTCGGGGCGTGGGCGTGGCCCCGGTGGTGGGCCGCGTTCGCCGCGTTTGCCGTGCTCGCCGGGGTGGCCCGCATGTTCGTCGGCGTCCACCTGCCGCTCGACGTGGTCGGCGGGTGGGCGATCGGCGTGCTGATCTCCGTGCCGGTGTGCGCGGCGGCCGGCGCGGTGGCCCGGCGGGGCGCGCTGGCCGACGGGCGGACGCCCGCCCTGGCCGACGCGACCCCGGGCGACGAGAACGACGGCGACGACGGCTCGTGACCGCCGACGGCCGGACCCTGGTGATCGCCCACCGGACTTGCCCCCTCGACGCGCCGGAGAACAGCCGCGAGGGAATCGCGACCGCCGCCCGGCTCGGGGCGGACCTGGTGGAGATCGACGTCCGTCCCGCCCGCGACGGCGTGCCGGTGCTCAGCCACGACACGACGGTGCGGCGCGTGACCGGCCGGCGCCGGAGGGTGCGGTGGACGGCGTCGACCCGGCTGACCGGGCTGGCGCTCCTCGGCGCCGACGAGCCGCTGCCGTCGTTGGCCGACGCCCTGGCCGTGCTGCCCGACGGCCTCGACCTCGCGGTCGACGTCAAGGACGGCCGGGCGATGGCCGCCGCGATCGAGGTGCTCGCCGCCCACGGGATGCTCGACCGGGCCCGCCTCTGGAGCGGCGATCGCCGGGCGGTCGCGGTCGCCGCCGCCGAGGCGCCCGGCGGCGAGCGGGCCTTCCTGCGCAACACCGAGACCGAGGCGGCCGCCCTCGCGTACCTCGACGACGCCGTCGCCGTCGGCGCCACCGCGGTGAGCGTGATGGACGTGTCGCTCACGCCCGCCGTGGTCGCCGCCGGCCACGAGCGGGGCCTGACCGTCCACTGCTGGGTGCGGACCCTCGACGCCCAGGCGCCGGTGCTCGCGTGCCGGCCCGACGGCGTCGTCACCGACTTCCCCGCCGAGGCCCGCCGCGCGATCGACGGAGCGTGACCGCCGGGGAGGCGGAGCGTGACGGCCCGGGAGGCGGATCCCGGCGGGCCGCGGGCGCCGGGGGCGGCGAATCCCGGCGGGGCGGCGGCCGCTCCTAGCGTGGCGCGGTGCGCGTCGTCCTGATCGTCAACCCGTTCTCCTCGTCGGTGACGGCGAGGGCGAGGGTCGTCATCCGCAAGGCGCTGTCGGCCGACCACGACGTCGAGATGGTCGAGACGAGCCGGCGCGACCACGCCACCCGCCTGGCCAAGGGGGCCGCCGCCGACGGGGCCGAGGTGGTCGTCGTCCTCGGCGGCGACGGCACGCTCAACGAGGCGGCCAACGGCCTCGTCGGCACCGACACCGCCCTGGCCACGCTCCCCGGTGGGTCGACCAACGTGTTCGCCCGCACGATCGGCCTGCCCAACGACCCGATCGAGGCCACCGGCGCCCTGCTCGACGCCCTCGCCCAGCGGTCGATCCGGCGGGTCGGGCTCGGCCAGGCCAACGGGCGGTACTTCCTGTTCAACCTCGGCCTCGGGTTCGACGCCGCGGTGATCGAGCAGGTCGAACGGCGTCCGCAGGTGAAGCGGTACATGGGCCACCCCCTCTTCGTGTACTCGGCGTTCGCCACCTGGTTCCGGCACTTCGACCACGCCCGGCCGGGGTTCCGGCTGACGTTCCCCGAGGGCCCCGACGCCGGGCGGGTCGTCGACGACGGCTACTTCACCGTCGTCCTGAACAGCAACCCCTACACGTACCTGGGGAACCGGGCGCTCGACGTCTCGCCGGAGACGACGCTCGACACCGGCCTGGCGGTGATCACGATCCGGCGCATGCGCATCGACGTGATCCTCCGGGTCGCGGCCGCCGCGATCCAGGGCGGTGGGCGGGTCGGCCGCATCGGGAAGGTCGACGAGCGCCTCGACGTGAGCGCGGTCGACGTCGTCGGCCACCGCCCGTTCCCGTACCAGCTCGACGGCGACCACCTCGGCGCCGTCGAGCGCATGGAGATCCGCCACGTCCCCGACGCCATCCGCCTGGTGGTCCCGACCCCCTGACCGCCATCGCGCTCGAACGCGCGGCGTTTGGCTGGAGCGCGCGCGTTCGCGGCCGACGGGGTGGTGTCCCGTCCCCCTCCCGCGGTCGAGCCCTTTTCGCCGCGCCCGACGATCCGTAGGTTCACCGTCATGAAGAGCGACATCTTCGCCAACGCCGAGACGCAGTCGACCGACGCGTTCGCGCTCCAGAACTCCAAGCTGCTGAAGGTCCGCCTCGGACTCGACGGCCACCCGGGCGAGGTGATCGCCAAGCAGGGATCGATGGTGGCGTACCAGGGCCAGGCGACCTTCGACTTCCAGGGTTCGGGCGGCATCGGCAAGGCGATCAAGCAGAAGCTCGCGGGCGAGGGTCTCGCCGCCATGCGGGTCACCGGTCAGGCCGAGGTGTTCTTCGCCGATCTCGCCGCCGACGTGCACCTGCTCCAGCTCGAGGGCGACGCGGTGTCGGTCAACGGCCGCAGCCTGCTCGCCTACCAGGCCGGCCTCGACGTCGACGTCCACTTCGTCGGCGGTGCCGGCATCGCCGCCGGCGGCCTGTTCAACACGATCATCTCGGGCCACGGCTGGGTGGCGATCACCACCCGCGGCACCCCCGTCGTGCTCTCGACCGACGCCCCGACCTTCGCGGACAGCAACGCCGTCGTCTGCTGGTCGGCGAACCTCCAGACCCAGATCGCGTCGACGTTCAAGATCGGCAGTCTGATCGGCCGCGGTAGCGGCGAGGCGATGCAGATCGGCTTCCACGGCCAGGGCTGGGTGGTCGTGCAGCCGGCGGAGCTCGACCTGGCGACGATGAACCAGAGCGGTCAGGCCGCGCAGCCGTCGGGGGGCGGCGGCATCGCCGGGCTGGCCGGCGGTCTCCTCGGCCGCTGACCGACCGAGCCCCGTCGAGCCGTCTCGGCGGCCTCCGACCGTCGGGCCGGATCAGGCCGGGCGCGGGCCCAGGGTCGCGAGCGCCACGTCGGGGACGTTGGTGACGATGCCGTCGACCCCCGCCGCGGCGAGGCGGACCATCGCCTCGGGCTCGTCGACGGTCCACACGTTGACCGCCACGCCCGCCGCGTGGGCTTCGTCGACGAGCGCCTCGTCGACGAAGCCGAACCACGGGTGCAGGGCGCGGTGGCCGTGGTCGACCGCCTCCGCGAGCCGGGCCGCCCGATCGGGATCGGCGTGGAGCAGCGCGGTAGCCAGCTCCGGCATGAGGGCCCGGACACGGTCGATCGTGGGCCGGTGGAACGACGAGACGAGGATGCGGGCCGCGGTGCCCCGGCGGTCGATCTCGTCGACCACGCCCGCGGCGACCGACTCGTCCGCGTCGAAGTCGGGCTCGGACGGGTCGTTCTTGATCTCGACGTTGACGACGAGGCCTCCACAGGCGTCGAGCGCCTGGGCCAACGTCGGCACGTGCCCGGGCAGGTCGGCGAGGGCGAGGTCGAGGATCGTGCGACCGTCGTCGAGCGCCGGGTCGTGATGGATCACGAGGGTGCCGTCGGCGGTGCGGCGCACGTCGAGCTCCACCGCCTCGGCCCCGAGGGGGCCGGCTGCGGCGAAGGCCTCGACGGTGTTCTCGCGGTGGGCCTTCGACGCGCCGCGGTGGGCGATGATCGTCGGGCGATTGGTGGTCACACTGTCCTCCGGATCAGAATGGCGGCGGACCCTGCAACACGCGTCGCCGGTTCCCCAAACATTTTTTCAAGAACTGCTTGCCGGGGTTAGCAAGCAGGGGTACCCTCCCCCTGTCCGCGCACACCGTACGGTTCCACGCGGGTGCGACGCATGTGAAGGGAGTCACGAGCGCTCCCGTTCGGCTCCCCAACGGAGGTCCCCGTGGCTCTAAGCCCTAGCCATCTGCTGTCCCTGACCGTCGCCTCGGCCGAGTGGCGCCGAGACGCCGCCTGCCGGGACACGGATCCCGACCTCTTCTTCCCGGTCGGTACCACCGGCCCGGCGATCGAGCAGATCGAGACGGCGAAAGCCGTCTGTCGGCAGTGCTCGGCGCAGACCCTGTGCCTCGAGTACGCCATCGACACCAACCAGGACTCCGGCATCTGGGGCGGCACCTCCGAGGACGAGCGCCGCCAGATGCGCAAGGCCGCCCAGCAGCGGGCCCGCCAGACCGCCTGACCCTCCCCCGGCGGCGACGTCGCCGCCACCCGACCTGACCACACGCCCGGGGCCCGCCCCGGGCGTCGTCGCGTCCGGGGCCGGGCGCGGCCCACGGTCCACGGGGTGCGGTCGACCGCGCTCGACCGGGAGGCGGTCACCCCATCTCGACGTCGAGCGGGACGCGAAGCTCCACCTCGGTGCCCCGGCCGCCGTCGAGCGGCTCGAACATGTCGATCGTCCCGGCCAGGTCCGAGGTGACCAGCGCCCGCACGATCGACAGGCCCAGGCCGGTGCTCGACGCCACCGAGAACCCCTCGGGCAGGCCGATGCCGTCGTCGATCACCCGGGCGACCAGCTCGACGCCGTCGTTCTCCATCTCGACCCGCACCGCCCCGGCGACCTTCTCGCCCTCGCGCTCGGGGAAGGCGTGGTCCATCGTGTTCTGGAGCAGCTCGTTGAGCACCACCGCCATCGGCGTGGCGATCGCCGCGGGCAGGGTCCCGGGCTCGCCCTGCACGGTGAAGCGCACCTGCCGCTCGGGCGAGCTCAGGCTCTCCTCGACCATGCGCACCAGCGGGCGCAGTACCTCGACGAAGGGGATGTCCTCGGTGGCCTCCCGGGCGAGGATGTCGTGCACCAGCGCGATCGAGGAGATGCGCCGCACCGACTCGCCGAGCGCCCGCTTGCCGTCCGCCGACGACAGCCGCCGGGCCTGGAGCCGCAGCAGCGACGAGATCGTCTGGAGGTTGTTCTTCACCCGGTGGTGGATCTCGCGGATCGTGGCGTCCTTCGACAGGAGCATGCGGTCCCGCCGTCGCAGCTCCGACACGTCACGGAGGATCAGCACCGCCCCGGTGACGTGCCCGCCGTCGACGAGCGGGATGCACCGCACCAGCACCGTCACGCCCGACCGCGGCTCGATCTCCTCGGTCGTCGGCTTGGCGGACAGGAACGCGCTGCGGACCGCGTCGTCGTCGAGGCCCAGCTCGCCGAGGCGCAGGCCCTCGGTGTTGGCGTGCACCCCTATGCGGTGCAGCGTCGACACCGCGTTGGGCGAGGCGTAGGTGACCCGGGCCGACCGGTCGAGCACGAGGCAGCCGTCGCCGACGCGGAGGGTCGAGCCGGGGTCGGTGTCCTCGGTGTCGAACGGGAACCAGCCGGTGCTGATCATCCGCGCGAAGCGGTTGAAGATCTCCTGGTAGGTGCGCTCGAGCTCGCCCGACGCCCGGCCGACCGCCGGCGTCGACTCCCGGCTCATCACCGCCACCGTCTCGCCCGCGTGGCGCACCGGGATGCACAGCATCCGCACCCGCTCGTGGATGATCGGGTCGGTGACCTCGCCCTCGATGATCTCGCCGCGACGCCACGACCGGGCGATCAGGGGCCGCTCCTCCTCGTCCGCGATCTCGCCGAGCAGGTCTCGCACGTAGAGCGTCTGGTTGGTCGTGGGCCGGACCTGCCCGGCGACGACGAAGTGCGAGCCCTCGGGGTCGGTCGGGACGAAGAGCAGGAGGTCCGAGAAGCAGAAGTCGGCGACGATGCCCCAGGATGCGATCAGCCGCTGGAGGTGGGCGACCGCTCCCTCACCGAGATCGGTCTGCGTGCGCGCGATCTCCTCGAGGCTGGCCACGACCCGATCGTAGGTTCGCCGGGCACCCCCGCCCGCGGCGGACCGCGACGGGCTCGCCCCGCTAGTGGGGTGTCTCGTAGCGCTCGGCAGGGAACCGGCGAGCCAGGGACGTCCCTCGCAAGGACGCAGGACGACGCGCCTGCCTTGTCCAACCGCAAGGACGAGGACGCCGCGAGGGGCGTCATC
>JAAYBP010000145.1 GCA_012730075.1 Acidimicrobiales bacterium
CGCCCGCGGGCGCGGCCTACTGTGAGCACCGGTCCCGAGCGGGCCGCAACTGGCCGTGGCGCAGCTTGGTAGCGCACCTGCTTTGGGAGCAGGGGGTCGGGAGTTCGAATCTCCCCGGCCAGACCGACCGACCGACCGACCACCACCGACCGACCACCACCTCCACCAACCAACCAACACCGCGGAGGGTCGTGGCGCCTGGCCGCCCGGAGGCGGTTGGTATGGTCGCCGCCGTGGCGGAGGCGGCGCGGTCGGGCTCCTCCGAGGGGGCGGCTGACGCGGTGGCCCGGTGGCGCGAGCGGGCGGCGCGGGTGGCCGAGTCGAGGGCGGCGGCGCGGTGGACGTTCGTCGCGGCCGCGGTGGTCACCGTGCCGCTGATCGTCCACCTCGCCGGCGACCAGTGGTTCTACCAGGACGAATGGGCCTTCCTCGCCGGTCGCGACGGGGGTGACCTCGGGGACCTGATGCGCCCCCACAACGAGCACTGGTCGACCGTGCCGATCGTCGCGTACCGCCTGCTGTGGAACTTGGTAGGCCTTCGGACGTACCTCCCGTACCAGCTGCTCGCGATCGGGTCGCACGTCGCCGCCGTCGCCACCGTGCGGATGGTCATGCGGCGCTCGGGGGTCGGTCCGTGGGTCGCGACCGCGGCGGCGGTGCCGTTGCTGTGGTTCGGCTCCGGGGTCGAGGATCTCGTCTGGGGGTTCCAGCTCGGCTTCAACCTGGCGATCGCCTCCGGCCTCGCCGCGCTCGTGCTGATCGACGCCGAGGGGCCGGGGACGGCGCGGCGCGCCGCGGCGGTCGGCTGCGGGGTGGTGTCGGTCGCCTCGTCGGGGGTCGGACTCGTCGTGGTGCCCGGCGCCGTGATCGCCCTGCTGCTCCGCGGGCGGCCGCGATCGGCGGTCGTGCTCGGTGCGCCGGTGGGCGTCGTCTACGCGGCGTGGTTCCTCGCGACCGCCAGCGGCCGACCGCATCGCGCGCGGCCCGGCGTTGGAGCCCTGGCCGAGTTCGTCGGCATCGGCATCCGCGAGAGCGTGCAGGGCCTGGCGCCGCACCGGACGGTCGCGGTGGTGATGGTGGCCGCGGTCGTCGTCGGTTGGGGGTTCGCCGCCGCCCGGGCGCGGGGTGAGGGGTACGTGGGCCGGGCGCGGGCGGTCGCGCGCCGAGCCGCCCCGGCGATCGGCACGGCGGCCGCCGCGGGGGCGTTCTTCGTGCTGTCGGGGATCTCCCGCGCGGCGGTTCTCGGCGTCGACTTCGCGCGGACGCCGCGGTACCTCCACATCGGCGCGCTGCTGCTGACGCCCCTGATCGCGGTGGGCCTCGACGGCCTGGTGCGGTGGCGCCGGATGATGCTGGTCCCCGTCGTCGCGGTGCTGCTCGTCGGTGTCCCGGTGAACGTCGGCCGCATCGACAAGCTCGGCGGCACCGCCACGCCGCGCCCGCTGGTGCTCGCCATGGCGCACGCCGACGCGACCGCCGAGGCCGACCCGGGGACCCGACCGCTCCGCGACCGGCTGGGGGCCCGGGACGTCACCGTGGGCTGGCTCAGGGACGGCGCCGCATCGGGTCGGATCCCGGCGCCGGACGAGCCGGTGTCGGACGCCACCGCCGCCGAGGTGCTGGCCCTGGTGGCGCTGCGGGTCGGCGACGCGGACGACGGGGCCTTGACGTGCGCGCCGCTGACCGGTCCGGTGCGGGTCGAGTTGGGCCCCGGCGCCGAGCCGGTCGGCGTGTGGGGCACCATCGACCTGACCGTCGAGGGACCGGGCGGGACCCTGTCGAAGCCACGACGCGTCGGCACCCTCGACGTCCGTCCGCTCGAGACGGCCGGCGCGCCGCTCGTCGTGGTGGTGACCCCGGTCGAGGGCCTCCGGGGCGCGCTCTGCCGCTGACGGTCGGCCCCCGCCGGGTTCAGGCCGGCTTCGGGTTCCAGCGGAAGAAGTCGACCACGAGCCGTCCGTGGGTCCACTCGGTCGGCTGGTCGCAGCCGTAGAAGTTGGCGGGGTCGGGGGAGCCGAGGATGCAGTGGCCGTTGACACCCTCGCTCGAGTGCGAGTGGATGACCGTCTGGTAGATCGGGACGCCGGGCGTGCTGCTGCCGTAGGCGGTGACGGTGATGCCGCCCTCGTCGAGGAGCGTGAGCTGCCGGTCGAGACCGTGGCGGTCGACGAAGGAGGCGATCGTGGCGTCGATCGCGCTCTGCGGGATGAAGATGTCGTCGAGGCCCTGGATGTAGAGGGTCGGCATGTTCGTGCCGTCGGCGCACGCGGCGCCGGCCATGGCGGTGGGCGCCGCGCTGGCGAACAGGTCCGCCCGGTTGCAGCGCATCCAGTTGGTCATCGCCCCGCCCTGCGAGAACCCGGTGACGTGCACCCGGCGCTCCTCGACGTGCCAGACGTCGATCGCCAGCTCCACGAAGGCGGCGACGAGGGGGTAGTGGGCACTGCTCCAGCTCGGCACCGACCCGGGGGCGTTCGGCTGCACCACGATGTAGCCGGCGACGCCGCCGATCGCGGCGATCTGCGTGTTCGCGTCCTGCTGGTCGCCGGTCATCGTCCACCCGTGGACGTCGAGGATCAGGCCGCACGCGTGGGTGAGGCAGCGCGCCGGGACCGAGACGTTGTAGGTGACGTCGCCGCCGCACCCGCCGAACACGAGCCGCGGTGCCGGTCCGACGTCGGTGATGCACCCGGCCGGGGTCGGGGTCGATTCGAGCGGCCGCGTTCCGGCGGGCGGGAGGCAGGCCCCGAGGGCGAGGGTCAAGGCGACGAGGGCCAGCGCGCCGGCGAGGCGGCGCGAGCGCGGGTGGGTCCGTTCCATGTCGGCTCCGGTCAGCGATCGGACGGGTGGGTGGCGGGGGCGGGCGGCTGGTGCGTCGCCGGGTGGCCGCGACCCCTCGGAGTGTGGCACGGGACCGAGGCCGTCGCCGGGGTGCGACCCTGGTCGGCTGGTCGCGGGACCTTCGTCCCTGTCGCGGACGCGGCCGCCGGACGCACGATGCGTCCCATGGAGGTCGACCGCAACGGGCTGGAGGTGCTCGATCGGGGTGAGTGCCTCCGCCTCCTGGAGCAGGCGACGATCGGCCGGGTCGGGCTGTCCGCCAGCGCGCTGCCGGTGGTGCTGCCGGTGAACTTCGTGCTGACCGACGTCGGGGTCGTGTTCCGCACCAGCCGCGGCACCAAGCTCGACGCCGCGGTCGACGGGGCCGTCGTCGCGTTCGAGGCCGACTCGTTCGACCCGATGTACCACGAGGGTTGGAGCGTGGTCGTCACCGGCGTCGCCGAGGTCCGCGACCTCGACTCCCTACCCGCCCGGGCCGCCCAGACGCCGCGCTGGGCCGCGCCGGGCCACGGGGGCCACGACGACGGGGAGCAGTTCGTCGTGGTGCCGACCGACATGGTCTCGGGCCGGCGCATCGTCCACGCCGGCGTGCCGAGCCGCTGACG
>JAAYBP010000146.1 GCA_012730075.1 Acidimicrobiales bacterium
CACCACGATCGTCTCGACCGACACCGGCTCGCCCTTGGCCCGGGCCACCACCGCTCGCACCTCGTGCGCCATGACGTCTCCTCTCGTGCGCCTCGGCCGGAGGCTAGGTCGCCGATCGGCGTCACGGCGCCGACCGCCCGCCGACAGCGGCACCAGCCGATCGATGTAAGGGTGCCTTGACAGCGGTTGGTCACGCCGCGATCATGCCGCGCGTGATCGTGTGCCACTGCCGGGCGGTGAACCACCGTCAGATCGAGGCCGCCGCCCTCTGCGGTGCCTCGTCGGTGCGCGAGATCGTCGGCGCCTGCGGGGCCGGCGGCGTGTGCGGCGGCTGCCGCCCCGCGATCGAGGAGCTGCTGGTCGGCGTCGAGGTCTCGATCTCCGCGCCGGCCGCCCACGTCGCCGTCGCCTGATCGCCGCTCACCCGCCCTCTCCCGGCCGGAGCGGCCCGCTCACGACGACGGGGTCGGCCGACCCGACCCCGCGGATCAGCCATCCCTAACCCGCGGCCGACCCGCGAGGATGACCCTCGGTCGCACGACGCGGCCCGCGACGATGGAGGCACGGGATGCAGGGCGATCCGGAGATCATCGAGATCCTGAACGAGGTGCTGACCGCCGAGCTGACGGCGGTCAACCAGTACTGGGTCCACCACCGCATGCTCGACAACTGGGGGCTCGATCGCCTCTCGCACCACGCCCGCGAGGAGTCGATCGACGAGATGAAGGACGCCGACCGAATCATCGAGCGGATCCTCTACCTCGAGGGCGTCCCGAACATGCAGCGGCTGAACCCGGTCCGGGTCGGCGAGACCGTGCCCGAGCAGTTCGAGGCCGACCTGGCGGTCGAGCGGGCCGCCGTCGAGCGGTACAACCGTGGCATCGCCCTTTGCGTCGCGAAGGGCGACAACGGCACCCGATCGCTGTTCGAACGACACCTCGTCGGCGAGGAGGAGCACCTCGACTGGATCGAGGCCCAGCTCGGCCTCATCGAGACCCTCGGCCTCGAGCGCTACCTGGCCCAGCAGATCCACCAGGACGACTGAAGCCGGGGAGGGGCCCCCGTTTCGCCCCGGATCACCCGTCGGCGACCCGGGCGGACCGTAGGCTCCGGCGGTGGCCGATCAGAGCGTCGGACCGCGCGTCCTGGTCGACCGCTACGAGCTGCGGGAGCAGGTCGGGGTGGGCGGCATGGGAGAGGTGTGGACGGGGTGGGATCGCCGCCTCCAGCGCGAGGTCGCGGTCAAGCTCCTGCTCCCGCAGCTGTCCGAGGAGCCCGCGTTCCGGCAGCGCTTCGAGACCGAGGCCCGGGCCGCCGCCGCGCTCGACCACCCGAACATCGTCCAGGTGTTCGACATCGACCAGGACGACGGCACGCTCTTCATCGTGATGGAGCGCCTGCCGGGCCCGTCGCTCGACCGGCGCCTCGCCGAGGGGCCGCTCACCGAGGAGGAGGTCCGGCGGGTGGCCGCCGACCTGCTGGCCGGCCTGGCCGCCGCCCACG
>JAAYBP010000147.1 GCA_012730075.1 Acidimicrobiales bacterium
CCCCAACCGTCGACGCCGCCGGCGCGGCTCAGGAACTCGGGCGAACCGACGATGCCGGCCCGCACCGCGTCGGGGTTGCGGGTGCGGAGCTGTTCGGCCCAGTAGGTCCGCTCGGCGCCCGACGCGTCGCGGCCGAGCAGGTCCCGGAAGATCCGACGGGTCGCCCGCTCGCGGTACTCCCGCGTGCGGGAGAAGGAGTTGAGGATCTCGTAGCGGGGGCGGCCGCTCTCGATCCGGTCGACCCAGTAGGCCTTCCCGGCCGGCTCCGCCGTGCGGCCGAGCAGGTCGAGGTACACCCGGCAGACGTAGCGCTGCACCTGCGTGTCGGTCCCCGTGCAGCCGGGCAGCTCGGCGGGCCCGATCTCGACCGTGACCGTGCCGTTGGCCAGGCCGCCGAAGCCGTCGGCGATGCTGAAGCCGAACGTGTCGGTGCCGGTCGCGTCGGCGTCCGCCCGGTAGGTCACGTTGCAGCCCGAGCCGGACACGCGGCCCTTCCCGGACCCGGTGTCACCGAGCTCCGGGGCGCAGGTGAGCGCGAGCGACTCGCCGGGATCGGGGTCGGTGCCGCCCAGCGCGACCGCGACGGTCGAACCGGCCGCCACGCTGACGGCGGGCGAGTCCGCGACCGGGTTGCGGTTGACGATGCTGATCGACACCGTCCCCTGGCCGCTCTCCAGACCCGCCGTGTCGCGCACACGGAACCCGAACGAGTCCGAGCCCTGGGTGCGCACCCCCGCGGTGTAGGTCACGGCGCACCCGCCGCCGACCACCTCGCCCTTGGTGGTGGCACCGGTCGTCGGCAGGCACGTCAGGGCGTCGCCCTCGGGGTCGGTACCGCCGAGGGTCAGCGCGAGCGGCTCGCCCTTGTAGGCGTCGACCGCCTGGTTGGTCGCCGTCGGCGCCGCGTTGGCCGTCGAGACGGTGAGCGTCCACCCGTCGATCGAGCCCGAGTCGGCCCCGGCGTCGTCGACGACGTAGAGGCGCCAGCTGCCGTTCGGGTCGCGACCGTCGAAGATCGACAGGTTGGCCGCGGGGATCTCGTCCCCGACGCCGGGCCACGAGTCGCCCTGGTGGCCGAACGCGTCGTTGTCCGACGGACGGACGACGATCGGGTCACCCGACGGGACCGACGTGCCGAACGACTGGCCCTCGTCGGAAACGACGACCGTCGCGTCGATCGAGCCGCTGCCGAACCAGCACGGGTCGAGGGCGACCGCGCCGACGTCGGACATCAGGGTGGTCGCGGTGCCGTCCGGCCCCACCAGCAGGACGTCGAGGTCCTTGGTGCAGCCGTGCTCGACGTCGTGCAGGGTGACGGTCAGGTCGGTGATCGCCGAGCCGAGGCCCGACGCCACGATCGTCGACGGGTACGGATCCGCGCTCCCGGAGTCCGGGATGGAGATCGTGCTCGGGTTGGAGAAGGCCACGGTCAACGCCCCTGCGGGCGCCGGGCCGGTCACGGCGGCCGCGGCCGCCACCCCCAGTGCGGTCAGTGCGGCGACGGCGCCGCGCCACCTCGGTCGATCGGACATCGATTACCCCCCGTTGCGGGCGCGACCCGATGTCGCGCCTCTCGGCCGACGCCCATCGGCGGACCGGGCCCGATCTTCAGTCGGTCGCGTTGTGACTTCGGTGGCGGACCCGGCGACCGGGGCTCAGCGGCGGCGGCGGGGGCCCTGGTAGAGGGTGATCGCCTGCGACAGCGGGACCAGCTCGCCGCCGCGGGCGCTGCGGGCGGCCTCGACGGCGACCCGGCGGACCTCGAGGCGGGCCTGGTCGCGCTCGGCGCGCAGCGTGCGGATCTCGGCCTCGAGCGCGAGCACCTTCTGCACCCCGGCGAGGTTGAGCCCCTCGTTGGTGAGCTCCTGGATGCGGAGGAGCAGGGCGATGTCGTCGTCGCTGTAGCGGCGGCTGCCGCCCGGCGTGCGGGCCGGGTCGAGGAGGCCCTTGCGCTCGTAGATGCGCAGGGTCTGGGGATGCACCCCGGCCAGCTCGGCGGCGACGGAGATGAGGTAGACGGCGCGGGTGGGCTCAGGCATCGACGGCTCCGATCCGGTCGCGGGGTGACTCGTGGGCGCTCGCCTCGGCGAGGGCCTCGATGGCGGCGCGCTGCTCGTCGGTGAGCTTGGTGGGCACGGCGACCTCGACGGTGGCCATCAGGTCGCCGGTGCCGCCCTTGGCCGGGACGCCCTTGCCCTTCACGCGGAACGTGCGGCCCGTCGGCGTGCCCGGCGGGATCCGCAGCGTGACGGTCGTGCCGTGGAGCGTCGGCACCGGCACGTCGGCGCCGAGGGCGGCCTCGGCGAAGGTGATCGGCACCGTGACCGTGAGGTTGCGGCCCTTGATCCTGAACCGCTCGTCGGCCGCGACCCGGCACACGACGTAGAGGTCGCCCGCGGGCCCACCGTGGCGCCCGGGGGCACCGCGGCCGGCGACGCGGATGCGGGTGCCGTCGGTGACGCCCGCGGGGATGCGGACCTTGACGTTGCGCTGGCGGCGCTCGATGCCGGACCCCGCGCACGTGGGGCAGGGCGTCTCGATGATCGCCCCGCGGCCGCCGCAGCGGGGACACGGCGTGCTGAACGAGAACGGGCCCTGGTCCTCGGCGACGGTGCCCTGACCGTGGCAGCGGGGGCACACGACCGGCGACGTGCCGGGCGCGGCGCCGTCGCCGTGGCAGGTCCCGCACACCGCGTCGGACACGAAACCGACGCTGGTGGTGACGCCGTCGACCGCGTCGACGAACGACAGGTGCAGCTCGGTCTCGAGGTCGGCGCCACGCTGGGGGCGCACCGCGCCGCGACCTCCCCGCGCCGCGCCGGGGCCGCCGGCGCCCCGCCCGAACAGGTTGCCGAACAGCGAACCCAGGTCGCCGAGGTCGACGTCCTCGGTGGTGAAGCCGCCGAACCCGCCCGGGCCGCCGGGGCCGAAGCCGAAGCCTCCGCCCTGGGCGGCCATCGCGCGGACCTCGTCGTACTCCTTGCGGCGCTCGGGGTCGCCGACCACGTCGTACGCGGCAGAGACCTCCTTGAAGCGCTCCTCGGCCTCGGCGTTGCCGGGGTTCTTGTCGGGGTGCAGCTCACGGGCGAGCTTGCGGTACGCCTTGGTGACGGCCTTCTGGTCGGCGTCGGACGCCACGCCGAGCACGGCGTAGTAGTCCTTCTCGAGCCACTCGCGCTGGGGGGTCACGGGGTCAACCCCTCACCTTGACCATCGCGGCGCGGACCACCCTCCCCTTCCACGCGTAGCCGATGCGCAGCACCTCGGTGACCGTCGACAGGGCGGGATCGTCGTCGGGACCGGCGGGCTCGTGCAGCACCGCCTCGTGACGGGTCGGGTCGAACACGTCGCCGACCGGGTCGATCCGCTCCAGGCCGTTCTTCTCCAGGACCTGGAGGAGCGCGGCGAAGATCGGCTCGACGCCGGCCTCGCCGTGGCCGATGGCGGCATCGCACGCGTCGAGCACCGGGAGGAGGTCCTCGGCGAGACGCCCGGTCGCGTTGGCAGCGGCGTCGGCCGCCTCGCGCTGGAGGCGGCGTCGCGAGTTCTCGAAGTCGGCCTGGGTGCGCTGCCACCGGTCGAGGTAGCCGTCGCGCTCCGCGGTGAGGCGCTCGACGTCGTCGAGCAGCGCCTCGACGCTGAGCTCGGATCCGTCGACCGGCTCGGCCGACGGATCGTCGGGCGTCGGAACGCCGGCCGCCGACGCCGCCGGGGCGACGTCGGGGCCGGTGGGCTCCGCGGTCGGGTCCGACATCAGGCGTCCTCGCCCTCGTCGACGACCTCGGCGTCGACCACGTCGTCGTCACCGTCGTCGTCGGCTCCGCCACCGGTCGTACCGGTGTCGGCGTAGCTGCCCTCGTTCTCGGTCTTGGCCGCCTCGTACAACGCCTGGGTCAGCGTCTGGCTGGCGGTCATCAGCTTCTCGGTGCCGGACTTGATCGCCTCGGTGTCGCTGCCCTCGAGCGCCGTCTTCAGCTCGGAGAGGGCCGACTCGGCCGCCTCCTTGTCGGGGCCGGACACCTTCTCGCCCTGCTCCCGGAGGACCTTCTCGGTCTGGTACACGAGGGTGTCGGCCTGGTTGCGGACCTCGGCCTCCTCCTTGCGCTGACGATCCTCCTCGGCGTGCGCCTCCGCGTCCTTGATCATCTGGTCGATCGCGTCCTTGTCGAGCGACGACTGACCGGTGATCGTCATCGACTGCTCCTTGTTGGTGGCGCGGTCCTTGGCCGACACCTGGACGATGCCGTTGGCGTCGATGTCGAACGTGACCTCGATCTGGGGCACGCCCCGCGGCGCCGGCGGCAGGTCGACGAGCTGGAACTTGCCGAGCGTCTTGTTGTACTGCGCCATCTCCCGCTCGCCCTGGAGGACGTGGATCTCGACCTGCGACTGGTTGTCGTCGGCGGTCGTGAAGACCTCGGTCTTGCGCGTGGGGATCGTGGTGTTGCGCTCGATCAGCTTGGTCGTGACCCCGCCCTTGGTCTCGATGCCGAGCGACAGCGGGGTGACGTCGAGGAGCAGGACGTCCTTGACGTCGCCCTTCAGCACGCCGGCCTGGACCGCGGCGCCGATGGCCACGACCTCGTCGGGGTTGACGCCCTTGTTCGGGTCCTTGCCGGTCATCTCGCGGACGAGGTCGGCGACGGCGGGCATGCGGGTCGAGCCACCGACGAGGATCACGTGGTCGATGTCGCCCTTGGCGACGCCCGCGTCCTTGATCGCCTGCTCGAACGGGCCCTTGCAGCGGGCCAGCAGGTCGGCGGTGAGCTCCTGGAACTTGGCCCGGGTGAGGCTCTCGTCGAGATGGAGCGGGCCGTCGGCGCCGGCGGTGATGTACGGCAGGTTGATCTGCGTCTGCTGGGTGCCCGACAGCTCCATCTTCGCCTTCTCGGCGGCCTCCTTCAGGCGCTGCACCGCCATCGGGTCCTTCGACAGGTCGATGCCGTGGGCGCTCTTGAACGACGAGACGAGCCAGTCGATCACGGCCTGGTCCCAGTCGTCGCCGCCGAGGTTGACGTCGCCGTGGGTCGACTTGACCTCGAACACGCCGTCGCCGATCTCGAGGATCGACACGTCGAACGTGCCGCCGCCGAGGTCGAACACGAGGATCGTCTGGTCGGCGCCTTCCTTGTCGAGCCCGTACGCGAGCGCGGCCGCGGTGGGCTCGTTGATGATGCGCAGCACCTCGAGCCCGGCGATCTGGCCGGCCTCCTTCGTGGCGGTGCGCTGCGCGTCGTCGAAGTAGGCGGGCACGGTGATGACGGCCTGGGTCACCGTGTCACCGAGGTAGGCCTCGGCGTCGCGCTTCAGCTTCATCAGCGTGCGCGCCGAGATCTCCTGCG
>JAAYBP010000148.1 GCA_012730075.1 Acidimicrobiales bacterium
CCGCGCCGCTCGGGATCCCTGCGTTCAGCGTTCGGCGGCGACCAGCTCGGCGATCTGCACGGCGTTGAGCGCGGCACCCTTGCGCAGGTTGTCGTTCGACACGAACAGGGCGAGGCCCCGGCCGTCGGGCACGGTCTCGTCGACCCGGAGTCGACCGACGTAGCTCGGGTCGGCACCCGCGGCGAGCAGCGGCGTCGGCAGGTCGGCGAGGGCGACGCCCGGCGCGGCGGCCAGCAGCTCCGCCGCCTCCTCGGGGGCGAGCGCCCGTGAGAAGCGGGCGTTGATCGCCAACGAGTGGCCGGTGAACACCGGCACCCGTACGCACAGCCCCGAAACCGGCAGGTCAGGCAGGCCGAGGATCTTGCGGCTCTCGTTGCGGAGCTTCTGCTCCTCGTCGGTCTCGTCCCGGCCGTCGTCGACGATCGAGCCGGCGAGCGGCACGACGTTGAAGGCGATCGGCGCCGGGAACTTCGAGGGGGGCGGGAAGTCGACCGCCGCGCCATCGTGGGCGAGCTCGGCGGCCTTGTCGCCGGCGGCGGCCACCTGGTCGGCCAGCTCCTCGACCCCGGCGAGACCCCCGCCCGAGACGGACTGGTAGGTCGACACGACCATGGCCTCGAGCCCCGCCGCCCGGTGCAGCGGCGCCATCACCGGCATGAACGCCATCGTCGTGCAGTTGGGGTTGGCGATGATGCCCTTGGGGCGGTCGGCGATCGCCTCGGGGTTGACCTCGGAGACCACGAGCGGCACGTCGGGGTCCATCCGCCACGCCGAGGAGTTGTCGATCACGACCGGCCCGGAGTCGGCGATGCGCTCGGCGGTGGCCCGCGACGCCGACGCGCCCGCCGACATCAGCACGATGTCGAGGTCGGACAGGTCCGCGGTGGCGACGTCCTCGACCACGACCTCCCCGCCGTCCCACGGCAGCAGCGTGCCCGCCGAGCGGGACGACGCCAGGAACCTCACCTCGTCGGCCGGGAAGTTCCGCTGCTCGAGCACCCTGCGCATGACGCCACCGACCTGGCCGGTGGCTCCGACGATCCCGATCCTCATGGGGCCCGAGGCTACCGGCGCCGCCCGCCGCTCCCGATTCGGATTCCGGGTGGCCGGCGAGTCGTCCGCCGTCGGGCCCCGTCAGGCCCCTGGCCGTCGTCGCCGGTGTCGGCGGTGTCGGCGGTGTCGGCGGCGGATCGGTCAGGGGGCCCCGTCGCGTCCGACCGGCTCGTCGAGGTGGAACGCCTCGTGCAGCACCGCCACCGCCCGATCGAGCTCGGCCTCGCGCACGATGCACGAGATGCGGATGGCGGAGGTCGAGATCATCTCGATGTTGATGCCGTTGGCGGCGAGGGTCTCGAACACGGTGGCCGCCACGCCCGGGTGGGACTTCATGCCCGCCCCGACGAGGCTGACCCGACCGATCCCGTCGTCGGGGACGACCGCCTCGCAGCCGATCTCGGTGGCCAGGGCCTCGCTGACCTCCCGCCCGGCCTCGACGTCGGCACGGGGCAACGTGAAGGAGATGTCGGTGCGGCCGTGCTCGGACACGTTCTGCACGATCATGTCGACGTTGACGTCGCGCTCGGCGAGGCCACGGAACAGGCGGCCGGCGATGCCGGGCTGGTCGGGCACTCCCGTCAGGGTGATCTTCGCCTCACTGGCGTCGGGTACGACGCCCGACACCATCGCCTGCTCCATCACGCTGTCCTCCTCGACGATCCAGGTTCCGGGTTCCCAGGTGAACGACGACCGCACGTGCACCGGCACCCGGTGGGTCCGGGCGTACTCGACGGCTCGCATCGCGGGCTTCGGGCACCCGCAGGCGCACATCTCGAGCATCTCGTCGAAGCTCACCCGCGCCAGGCGGCGGGCCTCGGGGACGACCCGGGGGTCGGTGGTGAAGATGCCCGACACGTCGGTGTAGAGCTCGCACACCCCGCCGAGGGCGTGGGCCAGGGCGACCGCGGTCGTGTCGGAGCCGCCCCGCCCGAAGAACGTCACGTTGCGCTCGGTCGACACGCCCTGCGACCCGCCCACCACCGGCACCCGTCCCTGGTCGACCGCCTCGCGGATGCGGTCGGGCCGCACCTCGAGGATCTTGGCGTTCGTGTGGTTGGTGTCGGTGAGGAACCCGGCCTGGCTCCCGGTGAACGAATCGGCCGGGACGCCCACCCCGTGCAACGCCATGCTCACCAGGGCGGTGGCCTTGCGCTCGCCGGCGGTGATCAGCATGTCCATCTCGCGACCGGCGGGGGTGCCGGAGACCTGGCTGGCGAGGTGGAGCAGGTCGTCGGTCTCCTTGCCCATGGCGGACACGACGAGCACCACGTCGTCGCCGCGACGGCGCGTGCGGGCGACGTGGTCGGCGACCTCGCGCATGCGCTCGGGGTCGGCGACCGACGTGCCTCCGAACTTCTGGACCACGA
>JAAYBP010000149.1 GCA_012730075.1 Acidimicrobiales bacterium
CCCGGGTCGGGACGGTCGACCCCGGGTCGGGTTCCCGGCGGGACGCCGGTAGCGTCGGGGGCGACGCCGGAGCGGGCCACGACGCTCCCGGGACCGCCTTCCCAGGAGAACACCGATGCCCGACCAGCCCCTTCCGACCGTGTTCCGCACCCGTGTCGTGCGCACCGAACGCCTCGGTCCGCACCTGGTGCGGGTGGTCGTCACCGGCGACGAGGTCCACCGCTTCCCCGACAACGGGTTCAGCGACCGCTACGTGAAGCTGATCTTCCCGAGACCCGGCGTCGAGTACCCCGCCGACATGGACTTCGCCGCCATCCGCTCGACGCTGCCGCCGGAGCGGTGGCCGGTCTACCGCACCTACACGATCCGGACGATCGACGCGGCGCGGGCGGAGCTGACGATCGACTTCGTCACCCACGGCGACCACGGCGTCGCCGCCCCGTGGGCCGCGGCGGCCCGGCCCGGCGACGAGCTGGTGATGACCCCGCCCGGCGGTGCGTACGTCCCGTCACCGGACGCCGACCACCACCTGATCGCCGGCGACGCCGCCGCCCTCCCGGCCATCGCGTCCGCACTGGAGGACCTTCCGCCCGGCGCCACCGCCACCGTCGTCGTGCAGGTCCCCTCCCCCGCCGACGAGATCGTCCTGACGGCGGCCGACGGGGTCGCGGTCTCCTGGATCCACTCCGAGGAACCCGCCGACCTCGTCGCCGCCGTCGCCGCGGTCGCCCTCCCCGCCGGGCGGGTGCAGGCCTTCGTCCACGGCGAGCTGCGTGCCGTGCGTTCGATCCGCGGAGACCTGGTCGCGCGCGGGGTCGACCTCGACCTGCTGTCGCTGTCGGGCTACTGGCGGCGCGGCAAGGACGAGGACGGCTTCCAGGCCGAGAAGCGGGAGCTGACCGCGGCCGACCGCGCCGGCTGACCCGCCTGGAGACCCAGCCGGTCCGGGTCAGGCGATCCAGGTCAGCCGATCGGGCTCAGTCGATCCGGCTCAGCCGCCGGAGGGCAGGGCGTGCAGGCCGTGTACCGGGTTGGCGTTCACGACCCAGCCCGGCTCGCAGGTGGCGCGCACCTGGGCGAACTCGACGCCCTCCTTGTGGGCCTCGAGCGTGTAGGTCCCGGGCGGGACGTTGGCCCAGAGGACGCCGCCGTCGATCGAGCTGAGCACCTGGTTCGGATCGGGGAGCACGCTCGCGTTGAAGTAGATCGGCTCGGCGACGGGCGGGTCGATCGTCGCCGACGCGCCCTCGACGCCGTGCGGCGCGAACCGGATGAACTCGTCGAACGGCATCCCGGTCAGGCGCTCGTCGCCGATCGTCGAGACGACCACGCAGCCGTCCTCGAACGGGTCGCGGCCGATGTAGCCGGCGATCAGGGCCCGCAGCGCGGCGTAGACGGTGGTGGTCGGCGTCTGGAAGTTCACCCCGGCGATCTCGGTGCCGTCGTGGTCGTCGTCGAGCACGAACGTCTGGACGTGGATGCTGCCGTGACCCTCGGCCTCGATGTAGGCGGTGACGGTCGAGCCGCGGGGCACCTCGAGGCGGTAGCTGCCGTCGGCCTCGGTGACCGCGACGACGTCGGGGAGCTCGACGACGCGGATGGTCGCCCCCGCGATGACGTTCCTCGTGTTGAAGGTGTAGGCGGTGCCGGTGATCACCGCGGGCGGGTCGGGCGGGGGCGGGGGCTCGTCGGGCCCGGGGCCCTGGCAGGTGACCAGCCCGGACACCAGACCGATCACGATGAGGATGAACTTGATCAGACCCCCGAACATGGCGCGGACCGTAGCCGCGGGTTCGTCCGGACGGGTCAGCCGGGCGGCTCGGACGCGTGGGCGACGGCGTCGCCGACGATGTGGGCGACGTGGGTGTCGGTGAGGCCGTAGGCGACCTCGCGGCCGCGACGGCGACC
>JAAYBP010000150.1 GCA_012730075.1 Acidimicrobiales bacterium
ACGAGGTGCCTGGAGCGTTAGCGGAAAGCGAGCGTCGTCGCTAGACGGATTCCTCGCTGCGCTCGGAACTTGCGGTGCCGTGCTTGCTGGGTCGGCCTCGCCTGTCGGCTCGGCCTCCTGGCACCTCGTGTGGTTCTGTCGCCGACGGTCTCAGGGGGTGCCGCTCCAGCGGCCGTCGGGGTGGAGGGTGAGGATCTCGCAGCCGTCGTCGGTCACGACGAGCGTGTGCTCGAACTGGGCCGTGCGGCGGCCGTCGGTCGTGACCGCGGTCCAGCCGTCGTCCCACATCCGCACCTGCCAGGCCCCGAGGGCGATCATCGGCTCGATCGTGAAGGTCATTCCCGGCTCCATCGTGACGATCCGGTCGCGCGGCTCGTGGTAGTGGAGGATGTGGAGGCCGGTGTGGAACTCGCGGCCGACGCCGTGACCGGTGAACGCCCGCACCACCGAGAACCCGTGACCCTCGGCGTGGTCCTGGATCGCCCGACCGATGTCGCTCGTCGGCCGCCCGGGCCGCACGGCCTCGATGCCCTTCTCGAGGCACTCGCGGGTGACGGCGATCAACCGCCGGCTCAGCTCGTCGATGGTCCCGACGGCGAAGGTGGCGTTGGTGTCGCCGTGGACGCCCTCGCGGAACAGGGTGACGTCGAGGTTGACGATGTCGCCGTCGCGCAGCGGACGTGAGTCGGGGATACCGTGGCAGATGACCTCGTTGATCGACGTGCAGATCGACTTGGGGAACGACGGGTCGCCGTAGTTGAGCGGGCTCGGGTACCCACCGGCGGCGAGGCAGGCCTCGTGGCACAGGCGGTCGAGCTCGTCGGTGGTGACCCCCGGGGCAACCGCGGCACCTACGTCACGGAGGACCTCGGCGGCGGCCCGGCCGGTGCGGCGCATCGCCTCGAGCGTGTCGGCGTCCTGCACGTCGGGAACGTCGCGACGGCTGCGTCCACCCTCGGCCGCGTAGTGGGGACGCTCGATGTCATCGGGCACGTCGCGGCGGGGACCTACGGTGCCGGGCCGCACCCGTTCGAACGACGGGCCGTGGCAGCGCTTGAACTTGCGCCCCGACCCGCAGAAGCACGGGTCGTTGGGGCGCAGGCGGGCCGGGTCGGCCAGGTCGGCGGCGTCGAGGCCGGTGGGCGCGCTCATCCGACGGACCCCGCGTCGAGGACGGTGGGCGCGCTCATCCGACGGACTCCGCGTCGCGCAGGGCCGCCCGCACCGGACCGGCGACGTAGTGCGAGCCGGTGACGAGCACGACGTCGTCCTCGGTGGCGAGGGCCAGGGCCCGGTGGACGGCGTCGACGGGGTCGGGCACCGCCTCCGCGCTCGCCCCGATCGACTCCGCGATCGCGGCCAGTTCGGCGGCGGGCACGGCGCGGGGCGAGTCGGGAGAGCAGGTGACGACCAGTCCGGCGTCGGCGGCGCCGAGGCTCCGCAGCACCTCGGCGGCGTCGCGGCCCCCGAGCAGGCCGACCACGACGATGAGTCCCCCGGTGAGGGAGAGGTCCTCGGCGAGGGTGTCGGCGGTGACCGCCGCGCCCTCGGGGTTGTGCGCGACGTCGACCACGACGGTGGGATGGCGGCCGACGACCTCGAAGCGGCCCGGGAGCGTCAGATCGGCGAAGCCCTCGGCCACCACGTCGGGGGCGAGGGAGCGACCGCCGAACGCCTCGGCGGTGGCGAGGGCGACCGCCGCGTTGCCGGCCTGGTGGGCGCCGAGCACGGGCACGAACACGTCGTCGTAGCGACCTCCGGGCGTCGTCGCCGAGACCATCCGTCCGCCTACCGCCCGCACGTCGGTCTCGAGGTCGTACTCCTCGCCCGCTAACCAGGTGGCCGCGGCGCCCGCGCCGGTGAACACCGGACGGAGGTCGCGGTCGCGCTCGCCCACGACGAACACGTCGGTGCGGCCGGGCTTGACGATGCCGACCTTCTCCCCCGCGATCGCCGCCCGCCAGCCCTCGGCCCCGTCGGTGTGGTCGCGCCCGATGTTGGTGCAGACCGCGACGGTGGCGTCGGCGACGTTGGTGGCGTCGTAGCGACCGAGCATCCCGACCTCGACCACGGCGACGTCGACCGCCACCTGGGCGAAGTGGGAGAAGGCGGCAGCGGTGAGGATCTCGAAGTACGACGGCGTGACGCCCGCCAGCTCCTCGAGGGCGGCGACGTCGCCGATCAGGTCGCCGAGGGTGTCGTCGTCGACCGGCTCGGCGTTCCACGCGATGCGTTCGTTGATTCGCTCGAGGTGCGGGCTCGAGTAGGTGCCGACCGACAGGCCCTGGGCGCGGAGCAGCCCGGTGACCATCCGCGACACCGAACCCTTGCCGTTGGTGCCGGTGATGTGGATCACCGGATAGGCGTCCTGCGGGTCGCCGAGCACGTGGGCCAGGCGTTCCATCCGCTCGAGCGAAAGCCCCTCGACCCGGCCCGCGACGGCCTCGAGGTTCGTGTGCGCGTCGAGGAAGCGGAGGGCGGAGGCGAGGTTCACGAGGCCGCCCACGCTACCGGCCGTCCGACCCGGCGCGGGAGGCCGGTCGGCCTCCACGATCCTCCCCCGTCCGGCGACGGCGACGGGCCGACATCCGGCCCCGTCGGCCCGCTAGTCCCAGGCCGACGCGTAGCGCTCCTCGTCGGCGCGCCGGACCATCTGGGCGACGATGCTCCCGACCAACAGCACGACGTAGAGCACCCACCAGCCGACGCCGTCGTCGATGCGGTCGACCACGTTCGCCCGGTTCAGGTCGGCAGAGTCGAGGTCGTCGAACAGCAGCATCAGCCCACCGACGACCGCGGTCGCCCCGGCCACCGCGCTGAGCACCACGAGCATCACCTTCGGCAGGTTCGAGGAGATCGCGAACCAGGCGAACACGGCACCGACCACGACCCCCACCAGCGCGACGAGCCAGTTCCACCGGATGCCGAGCGCCGTCATCAGGGTCGAGCCGACGAGGAACCCGAACGAGCTGAACGCCAGCACGACCGCCACCCAGTAGTAGAGGTAGGCGAAGGTGGCGAACACGAGGGCGAGCACGAACCCGAGGATCCACCCGAACGGCTTGGCGAGCAGCGCGTCGCCGCTGAGCCACGAGACGATGCCGGCCCCCGCGCTGAAGCCGACGAAGGCCCCCCAGATCGGGATGGCCAGGCGGAAGGCACGTTCCCCGGAGGTCAGGAACACCACCCCGGCGAGGAGGGCGAGCAGACCGAGGACGATGTCGCGCACGCCGCGCACGCTACGCCGCGGTCTCTGGCCTCGCTCCGCCGACGGCCGTGCCAGGATGCGCCCGGACGCGAACGACCACCGAACCGAGGGAGCACCGATGGACAACTCGATCTGGGGGATGTTGAACGACGCGGAGCAACAGCTCCTCCGCGACGTCGAGCCCCGGGCCCTCGACGGCCTCGACGAGGACGCCCTGTCCGACCTCCACGACCGGGTGCGGCGGGCCCGCAACAAGTACTCGAAGCTCTACCGGCGACGCGCCGCCGCGGAGGTGCGGGAGGCCGGGGCCCGGGCCAAGGGCCACGAGCGCCACGCCCGCACGATGATCAAGGCGGAGGCGTTCGAGGAGGCCCTCGAGCGGGTGTCGCGCAAGCTGGCGGCCGCGGCCAAGGCGTCCGCCGCCGAGCTGAAGAAGGAGCGACTCGCCGCCGCCCGCGCCGCCAAGGCGGCCGCCCCGAAGGCCGCGCGCGCCGCCGGCGGCGGCAAGGTCGCGAAGGGCCGGAAGCCGGCGAAGAAGAAGGCCCCGGTCGAACGCAAGCAGGTCGCGTCGGCCCGCGCCACCAAGGCCCGCACCCAGGCCAAGCGCGCCGCCAAGAAGCGGTAGCCGCTCCCCGGCGTGCCCGGACCGACGGCCCGGCGGGTTCGGGCGGCCGTCAGCCGGCGACGGACTCGGTCAGCTCGTCGACGCGGGCGCGCACGGCCCGGGCCCGCGGGCGGGCCTGCTCGATGGCGACCTCGGTCAGGTCGAAGGCCTTCTCGCGGGCGGTGTCGGTGAGGGCCCGTACGTGCGGCCGGGACGCGTCGGCCAGCTCCATCAGCGAGGCCGACGCCCGCTCGGCGAACTCCTCGACGTGGGGCAGGGCCGCCTCGGCGGCGTCGAGCGCCCGGTCGACGGCGTGCTCGACCGGTTCGGCGATGAAGCGCATCGGGCCCCGACCCGCCCGCCGCTCGCGCCGCCGCTCTCGACGGCGGCGACGGCGCCCGCCCGAGGCGCCGGCCACGACGACGGCGTGGGCCTCGCGGGCCGCCCGACGACCGGCGCGCCACTGGAGAACGACGCCGACGGCGACCCCACCCGCCGCGCCGACGGCGGCGCCCTTCGCCAACTCGGGCACCGGGTCGCGCTCGGGGTCCGGGGTGCGGGCCGCCTGGACGGCGGCGACGCCGGCGCCCACCGCCGCGCCGATGAACGCGCCCTTGATCGCCTTGTGCACGGTTGCCTCCATTGGGGGACGGGAGCGGGCGACCGGCCCGAAGCGGGACCGACCGACGCTCGCGGCGGCTCGGAGGCCGGACCCTACCGCTGCGTCAGGACGCGGCCCGGCGGGGGCGCTGGGTGCGGCGCTCGCCGCGGGGCACGAGGGTGGGGTTGACCTTGTCCTGGACGACCTTGGCGTCGATGACGCACTTCTCGACGTCGTCGCGACCGGGCAGGTCGTACATGGTGTTGAGCAGCACCTCTTCGAGGATCGCCCGCAGGCCGCGGGCACCGGTGCCCCGCAGGATCGCCTGGTCGGCGATGGCCTCGAGGGCGTCGTCGGTGAACTCGAGGTCGACGTTCTCGTACTCGAAGAACTTCTTGTACTGCTTGGCGAGGGCGTTGCGGGGCTCGACGAGGATCCGCACCAGCGCCTCACGGTCGAGGTTCGACACCGCGCCGATGACGGGGAGCCGGCCGATGAACTCGGGGATGAGGCCGAACTTGAGGAGGTCCTCGGGGAGGACGGACGTGAGCACCTCGCCCATGTCCTTCTCCTCGGCCTTGCGGATGTCGGCACCGAAGCCGACGCCCTTGGCCCCGGCCCGGTTCTCGATGATGCGCTCGATGCCGGCGAAGGCGCCGCCGCAGATGAACAGGATGTTCGTGGTGTCGACCTGGATGAACTCCTGGTGCGGGTGCTTGCGCCCGCCCTGCGGGGGCACCGACGCGACCGTGCCCTCGAGGATCTTGAGCAGCGCCTGCTGCACGCCCTCGCCCGACACGTCGCGGGTGATCGACGGGTTCTCGGCCTTGCGGGCGACCTTGTCGATCTCGTCGATGTAGATGATGCCGGTCTCGGCCTTCTTGACGTCGTAGTCGGCGGCCTGGATCAGCTTGAGCAGGATGTTCTCGACGTCCTCGCCGACGTAGCCCGCCTCGGTGAGCGCGGTGGCGTCGGCGATGGCGAACGGGACGTTCAGGAGGCGGGCGAGGGTCTGGGCGAGGAGGGTCTTGCCACAGCCGGTGGGCCCGATGAGGAGGATGTTCGACTTGGCCAGCTCGACGTCGTCGCCGTGGCTGCGCTGCGAGCCGAGCTGAACCCGCTTGTAGTGGTTGTAGACCGCGACCGAGAGGATCTTCTTCGCCTGCTCCTGCCCGATGATGAAGTCGTTCAGGAACTCGAAGATCTCGCGGGGCTTGGGGAGGTCCTCGAGGGTCAGGTCACCGCCCTCGGACAGCTCCTCCTCGATGATCTCGTTGCAGAGGTCGATGCACTCGTCGCAGATGTAGACGCTGGGGCCCGCGATGAGCTTCTTGACCTGCTTCTGCGACTTGCCGCAGAACGAGCACTTGAGCAGCTCGCCGCCTTCTCCGAACTTTGCCACCGGGTGTCCCCTCGGTTCGTGGGTCGGGTGTGTCGTCGCTCTCTCAGCTCGCCGCGGTGATGGGGCCGGTGTTGTCGACCAGCTCCCTCGACGAGATGACCTCGTCGATGATGCCGTACTCCTTGGCCTCGTCCGCGGACAGCACGAAGTCTCGGTCGGTGTCGCGCTGGATCTTCTCGATCTCCTGCCCGGTGTGGCGGGCGAGGATCTCGTTCAGCAGGTCGCGCATGCGCAGGATCTCGCGGGCCTGGATCTCGATGTCGGACGCCTGGCCGCCACCGCTCCCCCACGGCTGGTGGAGCAGCACCCGGGCGTGGGGCAGGGCCATGCGCTTGCCCGGCGAACCCGCCGCCAGCAGCACCGCCGCGGCGGACGCCGCCTGGCCGTAGCAGATCGTGGCGATGTCGGGCTTGACGTACTGCATCGTGTCGTAGATCGCGAACAGCGCCGTGATGTCGCCGCCCGGCGAGTTGATGTAGATGTTGATGTCCTTGTCGGGGTTCTCCGACTCCAGGTGGAGGAGCTGGGCCGACACGAGGTTGGCGACGGTGTCGTCGATGGGGGTCCCCAGGAAGATGATGTTGTCCTTGAGGAGCCTGGAGTAGAGGTCGAACGCCCGCTCGCCGCGGTTGGTCTGCTCGACCACGGTGGGAACGAGGTAGTTGTACGCGGGTTCCATCAGCTGTCCTGCTCGTCGGGGGTTTCCGTGGCGTCGGCTTCGTCGGGCTCGGGCGTCTCCTGGACCTCGTCCTCGGGGTCGGCGAGGAGGGCGTCGCGATCGATGGGGCCACCGTCGCGGTCGACCACCTCGACCCGCTCGAGGACCCACTGCATGGCCTTGCGGGTACGCAGGTCGGATCGTACCAACGCGATCTGAGCGTTGCGCTCGAACTGCTCGCGCACCTTGGCGGGCGACTGGCCGAGCCGTTCGGCGACGCCGTCGATCTCGGCGTCGAGCTCGTCGTCGTCGACCTCGATGCCCTCCGCGGCGGCGACGGCCCGCAGGGCGAGGTCGATGCGGGCCGCGCTGACCGCCGCCTCGCGCAGCTGACCCTCGAACTCGGCGGGGTCCTGCCCGGTCGCCTGGAGGTAGGTGGACAGCTCGATGCCCTGGGCGGCGAGGCGCATGGCGAGGTCCTGGACGCGGGTCTGCATCTCGGCGTCGATCAGCGCCTCGGGCAGCTCGTCGTCGACGAGGGCGCCGAGGGCCTCAGCGGTGCCCTCGCGCACGGCCATCGCGCCCTGCACCTTCTTCACTCCGGCGAGGCGCTCGCGGAGGTCGGCGCGCAGGGCGTCGATCGAGTCGGCGTCGCCGGCCTCGCGTGCGAAGTCGTCGTCGGCGTCGGGCAGGACGGTGGCCCGCACCTCGCCGACGTGGACCTCGAAGTCGACCGGCTCGCCGTCGCCGGGGTGGTCGGCGCTGAACTCGAGGTCGTCGCCGGTCGAGGCGCCGGTGAGGGCCTCGTCGAGCTCGGACACGATCGTGCCGCTGCCGACCCGGTACTGGTAGCCCTCGGCGGTGAGACCGTCGAGGGGCTCGCCGTCGCGGGAGCCGGTGATGTCGATCGACACGGTGTCGCCCTCGGCGGCGGCCCGCTCGACCGGCTCGAGCTGCGAATGCTGCTGGCGGAGGCTCTCGATGCGGGCGTCGACGTCGTCGTCGCTGACCTCGGGGGAGTCGATCTCGACCCGGAGGGAGGCGTAGCCGGCCACGTTGACCTCGGGCCGGACCTCGACGACGGCGTCGAAGGTCACGACCCCCTCGTCCTCGCCGGACGTGACGTCGATCTCGGGCTGGGCGATGACGTCGATCTCGTGTTCGGCGATCGCGGCGGCGTAGTAGTCGGGGAGCGCGTGCTGGAGGGCCTCGGCCCGGGCCGCCCCGGCCCCGATGCGGGCCTCGAGCACCTTGCGGGGCGCCTTGCCGGGCCGGAAGCCGGGCAGGGAGACCTCCCGCGCGATGCGCTTGAAGGCGGCGTCGACGTCGCGCTCGAACTCGTCGGCGGGAACCTCGACCGTCAGCTTGACCTTGTTGCCCTCGGCGGGCTCGACCTTGGATGGCATGAGGCGACCACTGTACCGGCGCCCACCCTCCGCCCCGGCACCCGAACGCCCCGCGAACCGGCGGGCGCCGACGGCCACCGGATGGTGCCCGACCGCGGGCTCGTCGGCGGCCCAGGTCGCGTACGGTGGCGGACCGACCCGTGATCGCCGCCGCCCCGCCCCCCGCCCTCGCCCCCCTGCTCGTCGCCGCCGTCGTGCTCGCCGTCGCCGGCGTGGCCAAGCTGCGCCGCCCGGCGCCGACCGGGCTCGCCCTCGCCCGCCTCGGGCTGCCCGGATCCGACGCGGCGGTGAGCGTCCTGGGCGCCGTCGAGATCGTCGCCGCCGCGGCGGCCGCCGCGTTCGGAGGGCCGCTGGCCGCGCCGGTCGTAGTCCTCTACCTCGGGTTCGCCGCCGTGACCGCCGCCCAGGTCCGCGCGGCGCGGACGTCGGGCACCGAGTCCGACTGCGGCTGCTTCGGCGACCGTTCCGCCCCGGTCGGGCCCGGCCACGTGGCGGTGAACCTGGCGCTGGCGGCGGGAGCCGCGGTCGGCGCGGCGTCCGACGGCGTGGTCGGCGGCCTCGACGACGCGGTCGGGGCGACGGTGCTGACCGGCCTCCTCGCCGCCGTCGCCGCCGCGGGCGTGCGGGGCCTGCTGACCGACCTCCCGGCGGCCCGCGCCGCCGCCGACGCGGCGTGAAGCGCCCCCTTCGCGTGGCCGACCGCCGGCTGACCTACCGTGGAGCGTCGGGCCTTCCCCCCGCCGAAATGCGATCCCCCGTCTCCCCCGCCCCCCGGAACCGCCGATGACCGCCGTCGTCGTGGCCCTCGCCATCGTCGTCGCCGTGCTGACGCTGCTCGTGCTCGGCCTCCTGCGGAGCCACGCGGAGATCCTGCGTCGCCTGCACGACCTCGACGGTGGTGCCGACGACGGCGCGCCGGCCGCGTCGAGCCGGTCCGCCGCTCCGTCGGGCCCGCGCACGGTCGGGCGCGACGAGTTCCAGACGTTCCCCCAGGTGCACGCCCCGCCCGAGCGCGAGGGGTTCACCGACTCCCACGACCTCGTCGGGGTCGGCGTCGACGACGACGCCCTGTCGATCCGGGTCGACGACGTCGACCACCGCACGCTCGTCGCCTTCCTCTCCGGCACCTGCCTCACGTGCCAGCGCTTCTGGGACGCCTTCCGCAAGCCGTCGAAGCTCGGCCTGCCCCGCGACGTGCGGCTCGTCGTCGTCACCAAGGGCCCCGACCAGGAGAGCCCCTCCGCCATCGCGCGGGTCGCGCCCCCGAAGGTCCCGGTGATCATGACGAACGAGGCGTGGGAGGCCTACGACGTACCCGGCTCGCCCTACTTCGTGCTGGTCGATGGCCGCAGCGGCACGGTGCAGGGCGAGGGCACCGGCATCGACTGGCCGCAGGTCAAGGGCCTGCTCACCCAGGTCACCGACGACGCCGCCTACGCCGACGAGCTCGAGACACGGCGGGTGTCGAAGTACCGCGCCGACGACGAGCGCGAGCGGCGCGTCGACGACGAGCTGATGGCCGCCGGCATCGCGCCGGGCGACCCGAGCCTCTACGGCGACCCCCACGACGACGACCCGACCGCGGAGAGGAACCCATGAGGATCGAGGCCCACGGCATCCGCGCCCAGCTCCCGGGGGGTTGGGAGGGGCGCATCAGCCGGCGCCGCCCCGTCGGCGAGCACGCCCCTCGGCGCGGCCAGGTCACCGCCGTCGGCGACGAGTCCGGCCCGGTGCTGCACATGGCGAACTTCGCCCTCCCCGAGGACCGGGGCGACTTCGGCAGCGGCGCGGTCGACCTGATGCGCGCCGGCCACCTCCTCGTCGCGCTGGTCGAGTACGGGCGCGACAGCGTCGACACCGCCCTGTTCCCTCGGGTGTCGCGGGTGCCCCGGGTGACGGGCCGGATGTTCTCGACCCAGGCCCTCCAACGGGTGCAGCGGGGTCAGGCCGGCGCGCAGCGGTTCTTCACGCTCAACGGCCGGGCGTTCTGCCTCTACGTGGTGGCGGGCGACCACCGCGAGGCCGCGGCCCGAGCGAGTGACGCCAACGCGGTCACCGGCACCGTCGAGGTCTCGCCCGCATGAGCCCCTCCCCTACGACCCCGTCCCGCCGGACGTCGCCGTCGCACCCTCCGGCCCGGTCGCACCCGACGGCCGCGCCCCTGCCCTCCCCGTCCCCGGAGCCCCGATGAGCCCCCTCGACCTGATCCGCCGCGCCCCCAACCGCGCCGCCGCGGCCGACGAACCCTCCGCCGGTGACGTCGCGTCGTCCTCCTCCCCTGGGGTCGGCTCCCCCTCATCGTCCTCCTCGGGCGGTGGCACGCTCGCCGAGCGGGTCGTCGCCCGCACCGCCGGACTGTTCGGCGGCGCGTCAACCCGACGCCGGTTCCTCGCCAAGACCGCGGTCGTCGGCTCGGCGATCGCCGTCAACCCGGTCACCTACCTGCTCAAGCCGGGCACTGCGTACGGAGCGGTGTGCGGCACGTGCAGCGACGGTTGGACCGCCTTCTGCTGCACGGTCAACAGCGGCAAGAACTCCTGCCCACCGAACACGTTCGTCGCCGGCTGGTGGAAGGCCGACAACGCCGCCTACTGCGGGGGCGGGCCCCGCTACATCATCGACTGCAACGCGACCTGCCCGACCCAGTGCAGCTGCCGGTGCGCGGGCGCCTCGTGCGACGGCCGGCGCACCTGCTGCAACCAGTTCCGCTACGGCCAGTGCAACCAGCACATCAGCTGCTACGGGCCGGTCGCCTGCCGGGTCGCCATCTGCATCACGCCGTGGCAGTACGACGCCGCCTGCTCGACCTACGCCCTGACCGACAACCGCACCGTCCAGCACGGAGCCGCCTGCCTCAAGACCGAGCACAACACCGCGATCACCCGGAAGTACTACGCGCTCGGCGGGCCGGACGGCTTCCTCGGGATCCTCACCCAGACCGAGCGCACCAGCACCGACGGCTCCGGCCGCTACGCGATCTACGAGGGCGGCCGCATCTACTTCAAGGCCTCCACCGGCGCCCACGAGGTCCACGGGTCGATCTTCTCGGCGTGGGCCGACGCGGGCGGGCCCGGCGGCTCGTACCGCTTCCCGACCAGCGACACCCGCGACCTCCCCGGCGGGCAGGGCCGGTACCAGACCTACGAACAGGGCAACATCTACGCCGGTTCGGCGGGCACCTACGGCGTGCCCGAACCCCACCTCGGCGTGTACCTCGCCTACGGCGGCCACAACGTGAACAGCGCGCTGGGCCTGCCGGTCGGCCCGGTGACGCGCAGCTCCGACGGCGTCGCCCTCTACATCAACTTCGAGCGGGGCCGCACGTACCGGCGCGGCAGCACCGCGGTCGAGATCCACGGCGCGATCTTCGACAAGCACGAGTCGCTCGGCGGCGTCCACGGGAACCTCGGCCACGTCAAGAGCAGCGTCCTGACCTCCGGAGACGGCCGCGGTAGGTACTCGCGCTTCGACGGCGGCGGCATCTACTACACGGCCACGCTCGGGGCGCACGCGGTGTGGGGGGCCATGGACATCGCCTACGTCGCGGTGGGCGGGCCCGCCTCCGACGTCGGCTTCCCCACGACCGACCGCCAGGCCGTCGGTGACGGCGTCGGTGACCGGGTGCGGCTCGAGAACGGCGGCGTCTACTACAAGGCGAGCCGGGGCGCGTTCGTCGTCCCGGGTGAGCTGCACGACCGCTACCTCGACCGGGGCGGGCCCACCGGTTCGCTCGGCTACCCGACCGGCCCGGCCACGCACTCGGGGGCGAGCGGGTTCACCCAGCCGTTCGAGGGCGGGACGCTCACCGCGCCGAGCCCCTACGTGGCCTTCGTCCGCGCCGCCTACCAGGACTTCCTCGACCGGGCGCCGACCACCGCCGAGCTGAGCAGCCAGGCCGACGCCCTCTACCTCGGGACGAAGAGCCGGGCGACGATCGTCCGGGAGCTCGCCTACTCCGACGGCTACCTGACCGCGGTGGTCAACCGCTTCTACGTCGACACCCTCGGCCGGCCCGGCGGCAGCGGCGAGGTGTCGTACTGGATCGGCCTCCTGCGCTCGGGCTGGAGCGTCGCCCGCGTCGCCGCCAGCTTCTACGCCAGCGCCGAGTACTTCTCCGGGATCGGCGGCGGCACGGTCCGCTCCTGGATCGCCGACCTCTACCCGAAGCTGCTCCAGCGATCGGCGTCGAGCACCGACCTCGACTACTGGGAGGCCACGACCGCCTCGATCGGCCGGGGCGTCGTCGCGCTCCGGCTGTTCCAGTCGGCCGAGTCCCGCGCCACCCGCGTGCGCGGCCTGTACCAGGACCTCCTCGGCCGCACGCCCGGCGCCTCCGACGTGGCCTACTGGTCGCCGCGGATCCTGACCCAGGGCGACCTCGCCCTCGCCGTCAGCCTCGCCTCGATGGCCGAGTACTACGACCGGGCCCAGGACCGCTTCGCCTGATCTCGATCGACCGCGATCGATTAGCTTCGACGACCGCGGCGGCCGGGTGCGCCCGGTGCTCGCGGGTGTAGCTCAATGGCTAGAGCCCCTGCCTTCCAAGCAGGCGATGCGGGTTCGATTCCCGTCACCCGCTCCATTCGACCGTCGGTAACAGGTGGGGTCGGAGGAAAACCGTTACCCGGTCGGCCCGACGGCGGCGGGGCGTCGCTACA
>JAAYBP010000151.1 GCA_012730075.1 Acidimicrobiales bacterium
CGTAGGCTAGCGGGCCTCGTCGAAGAGGACCTGGAGGTCGGCGATGAGCCGGTCGATCTCGGCGTCGACGTCGAGCCCCGGCTGGCTGTCGAGGAGCGACTTGAACTGGTCGAGGCGGTCGTTGGCCCGGTTGTGGTTGGGCATCGGCGTCTCGTGGCTCGGCACGTCGGCGAAGGCGACGTGGGCCCGCGCGACGTCCCAGTTCACGCCCTGCGAGTACTTCTCGTCGAGCGCGGCGAAGAAGGCCGCCTGGTCGCCCGGGCGCGTGGGCATGCCGCCGTAGACGGCCAGCAGGTCCATCGAGGCCGGGCCCGTGAGGTACGTGAGCACCTCGAACGCCTCCTCGGGGTTGTCGGTCTGCCGCATGATCCGGAAGGTGTCGGCGTGGAGCCTCGCCGTCACCTCGCCGTCGTAGGCGGGCAGCGCCGCCGCGTCCCACTCGGTGCCCGAGAGGCAGCACGTGTACCAGAGGTGCGACTGCGCCATCGCCACGTTGCCGGACTCGAACGGGTTGCCGGCCGCCAGAAGGTCCGAGCCGTCCTCGTCCGCCGAGGGCATGAAGTGGTGCGTCCAGATCGCGTCGTAGTACCAGCGCCAGCCCTCGCGCCAGTTGTCGGGCATCTGGGCGTTGCCCGCCTCGTCGACGAGGAGGCCTGGCCCGAACAGTGTCACGTTCTGCCGCGCCGCGCCGGCGCCCGCCCACTGGTTCACGAAGCCCCACTGCACCGTCTGCGTCGGGTCGAACTCGGGCTCGGTCGCGTCGTAGCCGTTGGCGTCGACGGTGAGGCGCTTGGCGACCTCGGTCAGGGTGTCGATGTCCCAGGGGACCTCCTGGCCGTCGAGCACGTACGGCGCGCCGATCTCGGCGGGCGGGTACTCGAGCCCGGCCTCGTCGAACAGCGCCGGCCGGTAGTAGAGGAAGGCCGGGAAGCTCGCGAAGGGGATGCCGATGAGCCCCTCGTCGGTGCGCTGGTTGTCGACGGCGGCCTCGGGGAACTGGCTGAGGTCGTAGCCGGTCGACTCGATCAGCGGCGTGAGGTCCAGGAAGTTGCCGGCGAACGCGGCCGACCCGGCGCCGCCGACGGGGCCGACGATGTCTGGCGCCTCGCCGGTGGCGATCAGGGTCGAGAGGGTCGTGACCGAGACCTCGTTCGTCACGTAGACGATCTCGAGACGGATGTCGTCGTGCTCGGCGTTGAACCGCTCGACGATCGCGTCCTGGGCCGCCTGCTGCTCGGGCTGCGCGCCGGCCCCTAGGCCGACGAACCAGGTGATGGTCACCGGCTGCGCCAGGGCCGCCCCGGCCAGCACCGCCAGCGCCGCTGTCATGAGTCTCCTGCCCATCTCACACGTCCTTCCCGGCGGTCACCTCACCGCCACCAACGGGTGGTCGTACGGGTGTGAGCGTCGGTCGGCGTCCGTCGCCGACGAGGTGGGGAACGGGGCGAGCAGCTCCTGCAGCGGCAGGGTCGCGACGCCGCGGGCGACGGCGTCCGCGCCGAGCTCCGCGGTCACCAGCGCGACGTTCGTGGGCATCAGCGGGGAGTGGAGACGCGGCAGGCGCTCCGCCAGTCGCGCGGTGAGGGCCTCGACCAGGGGGCGCTCCCAGGCGCCGCCGATCACTATGGCCTCGGGGTCGAGGAGGTACTGCGCGGCGACCAG
>JAAYBP010000152.1 GCA_012730075.1 Acidimicrobiales bacterium
AACGTCGTGAGACAGTTCGGTCCCTATCCTCTGCAGCCGGAGGAAACTTGAGAAAGGCTGTCCCTAGTACGAGAGGACCGGGACGGACGTAGCTCTCGTGTGCCAGTTGTCCTGCCAAGGGCATGGCTGGTTAGCGACCTACGGAAGAGATAAGCGCTGAAAGCATCTAAGTGCGAAGCTCGTTTCAAGATGAGGTTTCCCACTGGGTCAACCAGGTAAGGTCCGTGACAGACGATCACGTTGATAGGCCGGAGGTGTACGCATGGCAACATGTTCAGCCGACCGGTACTAATCGGCCGAGGGCTTGGATCGACGAACGATGTTCGTGCTCGCTATGGAGTGCTCGAGGGCGCACGCGCCTTGACACGCACAGGTTTCGGTGGCGATGGCGGAAGGGTCACACCCGTTCCCATTCCGAACACGGAAGTTAAGCCTTCCTGCGCCGATGGTACTTGGGGAGAGATCCCCTGGGAGAGTAGGTCGCCGCCGGATTTCTCACGTACGAAGCCCCCGCCCCGGCGGGGGCTTCGTCGCGTCCGGACCCCGGTCGCTACGCTCGCCGGGTGACCCCCTCCTCCGACCGCTCCGGGAGCTCCGACCGACGCTCGGGCGGCGGTGGACGGCACAGCTCCCCCGGCGGCCCCAAGGGGCCGCGGCGTGGATCGGGGCCGAAGGGCCCCCGCGGGAGCGGAGGACCCTCGAAGGCCGGGCGGGGTCCGGGCGGAGCGCGCGGCCCGTCGGCCAAGGGGCCGAAGGGGGCCCGGGGCGCCAGGGGCGCAGGACGGCCCGCACCGCCGCCGGACGCGACGGAGGGGCGGGGCTGGGGCGGCCTGGCCCGCAAGGGCGCCGGTCGGGTATCCGACGACATCCGCGCCGGGGTGCCGCGCGACAAGCTGCGGGGCAAGCCCAAGGCCCCGCTGCGCGAGGGCACGCACGCCTCGGACCGGTACGTGCCGGCCGGACCCCGCCCCGAGCCCGACGCCTGGGTCCGCACCGACGCCGCCGAGGCCCGGCCGGCCAGCTCCACCGACCGCCGCGAGCAGAAGGCCTCGATCGACCGCGCCCGGGTGCGGGCCGAGCTGCTCGACGCCGTCGGTCCGGCCCGGGCCGACCGGCTGACCGATCGCATCGCCGGCGCCGCCACCGCCTTCGCCAACGACCGGCTCGACGATGCCCGTCGCACGCTCGGTCCCATCGCCAAGGAGGCGCCGGGTTCGCCGACGGTCCGCGAGCTGCTCGGCCTGACGTTCTACCGGCTCGGTCGCTGGAGCACGGCGATACGGGAGCTGGAGGCCCTCCGGGAGCTGACCGGGGGCGTCGACCAGCATCCCGTGCTCGCGGACTCCTACCGGGCGCTCGGCCGGCACGCCGAGGCGGGCGCCCTGTGGGAGGAGCTGCGCGAGGCCTCGCCGGACGCCGATCTGGTCGCCGAAGGTCGCATCGTCGCCGCCGGGTCGCTCGCCGACCAGGGTCGGCTCGCCGACGCGATCCGGCTGCTGGAGCGGGCGCCCCGGGCCCGCAAGGTCCGCGACCACCACCTCCGCACCGCCTACGCCCTCGCGGACCTGCGGGAGCGGGCGGGAGACGTCGCCCGGTCACGGGAGCTGTTCGCGTGGATCGAAGGGATCGATCCCGACTTCGGCGACGTCGGTCGCCGGGTCGCCGCGCTGAGCTAGGACGGCGCGCCGCGACGTCGGGCCCAGTCGCCCGGTCTCGCTGTCTCACCCCCCTCGTAGGGTGGGTACCGGATCGACCGGTGCGGTCGGTCGGACACTTCCCCGGACCCCTGCCCGCCCACCGAACGAGGTGAGGTCCGTGAACACCGTCATCCTGCGGGGCCGCCTGTCCCGCCCGCCCACCGTCCGCACCCTGCCCTCCGGCGACGAGCTGGTGGCCCTCGAGGTCACCACCCGATCGGCCGAGGGCCCCGCCGCGTCGGTGCCGGTCGCCTGGTTCGACGCCGGCCGCGCCGTCGACGACCTCGAGGCCGGCACCGAGATCGTCGTCACCGGCACCGTCCGCCGTCGCTTCTTCCGCGCCGGCGGCGCCACCGCCAGCCGCACCGAGGTCGTCGCCGACGCCGTCGTGCCCGCCCGTCGTCGGGTCCGGGCCCGGCGGGCGGTCGAGGCGGCGCTGGCCTCGGTCGACCCTGGGGCCGCCGCGCCGTGAGGCCGCGCCGATCGGCCCGCTGCTGGTCGCCGCGTCCGCGGGGCCCTCCGGGCGGCGCGGTTTCGCGCGCTGATCGTGGTCGGCCAAGATTGTCGGACCCATCCGCCCGCGATACGAGGACATCGCCCGCATGAACCAAGAGCAGTTCGACAAGGTCGCCGCCGGGGACGGTTTCGTCGCCGCCCTCGACCAGAGCGGCGGTAGCACGCCCAAGGCCCTGCGCCTCTACGGCGTCGAGGAGGACCAGTACGACGGTGAGGTCGAGATGTTCGACCGGATCCACGAGATGCGCACGCGCATCGTCACCAGCAAGGCCTTCGGTGGCGACCGCGTGCTCGGGGCGATCCTGTTCGAGCAGACGATGGACCGCGAGGTCGACGGCCGGCCGACCGGCGACTACCTGTGGTCGGTCAAGGGCGTCGTGCCCTTCCTGAAGGTCGACAAGGGCCTCGCCGACGAGGCCGACGGCGCCCAGGTGATGAAGCCGATCGACGGCCTCGACGACCTGCTCGACCGGGCGGTCGCCCGGGGCATGTTCGGCACCAAGATGCGGTCGGTCATCAAGCTGGCCGACTCCGCCGGCGTCGACGCCGTGGTCGACCAGCAGTTCGACATCGGCGAGCAGATCCTCGCCAAGGGACTGGTGCCGATCATCGAGCCCGAGATCGACATCAACAGCCCGCAGAAGGCCGAGGCCGAGGCGCTGCTCCGCGACGCCATCGCGCGCCGGCTCGACGCGCTCGCCGACGGTCAGAAGGTCATGCTGAAGCTGACCCTTCCCGAGGCGGACGACTTCTACCGGGCGTTGGTCGACCACCCGGCGGTCCTCCGGGTCGTCGCCCTCTCCGGTGGTTACACCCGCGAGGAGGCCAACGCCCGCCTGGCCCGCAACCCCGGCGTGATCGCCAGCTTCTCGCGGGCGCTCACCGAGGGGCTCAGCGCCCAGCAGACCGACGAGGACTTCGACGTCACCCTCGACGGCGCCATCCAGAGCATCTACGACGCGTCCGTCGCCTGATCGGGCCCGGTCCCCGGTCACACCTGGCGCGAGGCGCGCCACCCGGACGGCAGCCGGTCAGCGGGGCGGAAGTCCCGCGACCGGCGGCCGGTCGGACCAGGGGAAGTTGATCCACCGGTCGGTGACCCGCCACGCGTAGTCGGGCGTGATCACCGACCGGGGCTTGTGGTAGAGCACGGCGGTCCGAACCGAGGAGACGTGCTGGGCCAGGACCTCCTTGACCAGGCGGAGCGTGTGGCCGGTGTCGGCGACGTCGTCGGCGACGAGCACGTCGAGGCCGCTCACGTCGAGCAGGTTGAGCGACGGCGGCAGAACGACCGGCACCTCGAGGCGGTCGTCGACCCCCGTATAGAACTCGACGTTGATCGCCCCGCAGTTCTTGACGCCGAGCGCGTAGGCGAGGGCGCCGGCGACGGTCAGACCACCGCGGGCGACCGCGACCACGAGGTCGGGGAGCCAGCCCCCGAGGGCGACCGACTCGGCCAGCTCGCGGGTGGCGTCGCCGAACTGCTCCCATCCCAGGACCTCGCGGTCGGGATCGGCGGTGGCGTCGGTGGGGTTGACCTCGGTCATCGCCGGCGATCGTCGCACATCGGGCCGGGCCCCGCGGAGCCGTCGCGCCGGTTCGGTGGCGTCACCGGGATTCGCGCTCGTAGGGCGTCCCCAGGGCGGCGGGGGCGCCGACGCGGCGGCGGGCCCACCCCGTCGACACCGCGACCAGGACGACGATCGTCAGCAGGTAGGGGAGCGAGGCCAGGAGCTGCGGGGAGACCTCGACGCCGCGCGCCTGGAGGGTCAGTCCGAGGCTGGCCGACGCCCCGAACAGGTAGGCGCCCACCAGGATCAGCTCGGGTCGCCAGAAGCCGAAGATCACCAGGGCCAGCGCGATCCAGCCGCGCCCGCCCGTGAGCCCGTCGGACCACAGCGGGATGATCGCCAGGGGGAAGAAGGCGCCACCGAGCCCCGCGAGCGCGCCGCCCGCGATCGTGTGGCCGTATCGGTAGCGCTCGACCGGGATGCCCATGGCGTCGGCGGTCGCCGGGGACTCGCCCACGGCGCGGAGGTGGAGGCCCCGCCGCGTGCGGAACAGGTACCACCAGAGCGCCGCGACCAGCAGCCACGAGGCGTAGGTGAGCAGGTTCTGGCGGAACAGCAGCGGTCCGACCACCGGCAGGTCGCCGAGTCCGAGCACGTCGAAGCGGCCGAGGCGGTGGGGGACCGGCCCGCGCGACAGGTCCCAGGACCCCGCGAGGTACGACGACAGCCCGGCCCCCCCGGCGAGGATCGTGATCGCCAGGCCGGAGACGATCTGTTCGACCCGGAAGCCGATGACCAGCACCGCGTGCACGCACGCGACGAGTGCGCCGGCGACCATCGCCGCGACCAGGGCGGCGACGAGCGCGAACCAGCCCGGTCCGCCCACGTTCAGCGAGCCCCAAGTGGCGGCGACCGCACCCATCAGCATCATCCCCTCGAGCCCGAGGTTGAGGATGCCGGACCGCTCGGTGAGCATCTCTCCCAGGCCGGCCAGGACCAGCGGGGTCCCGTAGAAGATGGCCGAGGCGGCGATCACGACGAAGAGGTTGGAGTTGACGCCCCGGCCGGACGAGGCCAGGTCGGGGGCGGCCCCGGCGGTGGACGCCAGCACGAGCAGCCCGCTCACGCGCCGGCTCCGACCGGATCGGCGGCCTCGGGGTCGACCGCGACGCGGGGCACCCGGCGGATGCGGTACCGGGCGAAGGCCTCCCCGGCGAGGACGCACAGCAGGATCAGTCCCTGGAGCGTGCCGACCAGCCCCGACGGGAAGTCGGGGCCCTGGAGGGAGCGCCCGGCGTTGGCCAGGCCGCCCATCAACACCGCGGTCAGCACCACCGCGAGGGGATTGAGCCGGGCGAGGGCGGCGACGACGATCCCGGCGTACCCGTAGCCGACCTGGCTCAGCGCCTTCGGGTCGAGCACGTGGCGGGTGTCGCCGACGTCGGCCGCGCCGCCGAGGCCGGCGACCGCGCCGGACAGGGCGAGGAGCACGAACACCGCCCGCCGGGTGCGGATCCCGGCGAAGCGGGCGGCGCGGGGCTCGTCGGCGATGACCCGCACCTGGAATCCGAAGCGGGTCGTGCGGAGCAGCACCGCCAGCCCGACCGCCACGGCGACCCCGATCGCGAACCCCAGCGGCACCTCGACCGGCCCGAGGTCGTAGCGGGGCCAGAACGCCCGGGCCACCAGCGGGCGCCCCTGGGGGAACATCAGGCCGGT
>JAAYBP010000153.1 GCA_012730075.1 Acidimicrobiales bacterium
ACCCGAGATCCCCCTCGGTCGACACGTGTGGGACGCGAGTGTCGCACCGATCGGCGCGGGGCGAAGGGGCTGCGCATCCTCCGGGCCGGATCGTCGACGACCGTGGCGACCACGACCCCGCGGACGTGATCGCCTCGTCGACGGGCACCGTTACATCCGGGGTCAGACCCCAGATGTAACAGAAGCCCGTTGTTACATCTGGGGTCTGACCCCGGATGTAACGGTGACGACGTGCTCGAGCACCCGTGCTTCGGGTGAGCCGACCAGCGCCGGCGAGTTGGCCGGGACCGCCCACACCCGGGTCTCGAGGAACCGGAAGCACGCGTGGGCGTGTTCGCCCGTGAGCGCAGCGCGTCCGTCGCCGACCCGGCTGATCGAGCGCGTGGAGCGGCTCTGCCCACTCCGATCCGCTGGGGCCGGTCGACGGCGGTTCAGTCGTCCTGGTCCGCCTCATCGACGGCCTCGATGAAGGCGGCTGCCTCGACCGCCTCCTCGTGCTCGGCGTCGCTCAGGGCCTCCTCGATCTCCTCGGCCATCTCCTCGACGTCGCGAGAGTCGACCTCCATGCCCCCCGACGCGGCGACGTGCACGAGGAACTCGTTGAGCAGGAACAGGCTCACGTCGTCGTCGCCCCGGTCGCGGCCGACCTTGAAGGGCTTGTCGATCGAGTCGAGCAGGCGCAGCAGGGCGAGGAAGAAGAACGACAGGAACGCCATCGAGACGAGCGTCTCGGCCATGCCGCCCATGTCGGTGAACATGAGCATGGCCAGGATCACGAGGACGATGCTCACGATCAGCGCCTTGGCGGAGGGGAGGAACTCCTCGCGTTGGAGCTGGTACACCTTCAGCACCGCCTTGCGCAGGCCCGCCTGCTCGCTGCGGAGTCGCACGACGTAGTTGGCCGGGACGTCGGTGTCCTCCAGCTCGAGGAAGGACTGCGAGAGGTCCTCGATGGCGGCCTGGCAGCCGCGGGTGTCGCCCGCGTTGATGTCGCGCCGGAGCTGGACGACCACCTCGGAGAGGCGCGATCGGATCGCGTCCATGTCCGGCCGGCCCCAGGAGGACTCCATCGACTCGGTCTCGCGGAGGATGGCGTAGAGCCCCGCGGCCATCTCGGTCGGGGCCCGTTCCGCGTCCCGGTAGTCGGAGAGGGTGCCCGCCACGACCAGGCCCATGACGAAGACGCCGCCGCTGATGATGCTCGAGGCCAGCGGGCTGGTCGCCATGCCCTCGAGGCCGGCCTCCCACAGGCCCCAGCGGACGGCAACCAGCACCGCGACGATCACGATCGCCTCGAACGGCACCCGGTAGTTGGCGAAGGTCTTCCTCAGCACGTCCACTCCCAGCCTCGCCGGCGCGTGCGGACAGTACGAGATCGCGGCGCTCCCGGCCCGCGGACCGGCCGGAAGGTCAGTCGGCGTCGCCCTCGATCGACCAGGCGACCGGCTGCTCGGGCCGGTAGCTGCAGTAGGTGCCGGTGTTCACCGAGTGGGTCAGGTGGTGACCGAGCGCGGGGTGGAGCTTGGTGAGCTGGCGGATCGCACCGCGGATCCGGTGGGTGACGGCCGAACGGGCCCGCTCGGAGTGGTCGGCGTCGCGACGGCCGCGGCCGCCCCGACCGATGGCGGCGGCGAGGTGCTCGACGAGGGCGTCCATCTCCACCTGGAGGCGGTAGGAGCGGGCGAAGTCGTTGTAGTGCTCGGCCTCGTCCACCGCGGCCTGGAGGTCGATGATGCGGGCCTCGTAGTCCCGGCGGGCTCGGGCGTCGATCACCTCCCCGGTCGACGCCTGTTCCACCGCGACGTCGGCGAGGTCGACGGCGGCGACCTCCGAGCCGGCGGCGGCCACCAGCACGATCAGGTCGAGGACGCCCTTCGACGACCGTACCGTGACGGACCGACCCCGGAAGC
>JAAYBP010000154.1 GCA_012730075.1 Acidimicrobiales bacterium
CCGACGGCGCCGCGCGGCCGACGTCAGGTCAGCCCGTGGTAGCCGGGCACCTGGGCGTGCGGCGTGTCCAGGTACACCTTCGCCTCGGGGTTGCCCGAGAAGCGGCCGTGGCTCCACCGGATCTCTACGTGGCCGCGGGTGGTGACGTCGACACCGGCGTCCCGGTCGGCGACCGACGCCTGCCAGCGCACCACCGCCTGGCCGGCGGGCTCGGGCCACACCTCGAACGCCTTCAGCCGGTAGCGCTGCTGCCAGTCCCACGGGGTGTCGATGCGGAGACGCATGGGACTCGACGCCGACGCACCGAGCACGAAGTACGGGGCACCCCCGAGGCGGAGCAGCCGCCAGAGGAGGCGCTCGCGCTCCGCCCGGTCACCAAGGGTCGCCGCCCACCGGTCGGCGGACCGCTCCGCGACGGCCCGGGCGAGCGCGGCGTAGGCATCGTCGAGCGGGGCGGGCAGCGAGCGGCCGAGGGCGCCCTTGAGCAGGTCGCGTCCCGAGCGGGCGAGGTCGGTGACCCTCGCGGGCAACAGGTCGCGGCCGGCGGCGTCGAGGACGTCCGCCCCCGCATCGGTCAGCCCGCGGCGCGCGGCGTCGTAGAACGCCTGGAGCTCGTCGCCGGCCACGTGACCGAACCAGTCCACCGCCTTGGCGGACGCCCCGGCGAGGCCCCCGTCGAAGAGGCCGGCGGGCGCGACGTTGTGGAGCACCTTCGACAGGTACTTGCACGACACGAGGTAGACGCGATCGATCCGTAGGTCGGCCGGCACGTCGTTCACGAGCGGGAGCCGGTCGGGCCCCTTCCACTCGATGCGGGCCGGCACCCGGCTGCGCAGGCCCTCGTCGGCCCGGAGGAACGCGAGGCCGTTCTCCCACGCCCGACGGAAGTCCGCGTCGTGCTCGCCCGCGGCCCGGGCCGCGGCCAGACGGTCCCACACGCCCCCCGCCACGCCGACGAGCTCGGCCGGCCGACGCTCGAGGGCCCAGTCGAGGTCGCCGAGGCCGAGCATGGCGAGACCCGTCGTGATCTCGGTGATCTCGGTTCGCAGGGGAGGCATGGGGGCGCAGCGTCGCGCGGCGGGGGGTGCTCGGTCGACGGTGGGGGGTCGAGCGTCGCGGCTCGGGTGGACCGATGGCGGGCGGGGACACCGACGCGCCGCTGACGGGCGGATGGCGGGAGCTGCGCAAGGCGGGCTCGGGCCACCCCCCGGGCGACGCTCAGCCCTCGACCGGCCGTCCGTAGCGACGCCGGAGGATCACCCGCAGCTCCTCGAGCGCGTCGGGGTGATCGCAGAGATCGCTACGCAGGTACATCGCCTCGCCCTGGTCGAGGACCTGGAGCGACGCGAAGTAGAGCTCGTGGGTGCCGGCCAACCGCCCCTCGATCCACCGGCGACTCCGCCGGCTGTCGTACTCGACGTACACGACCTGCGCCCGGTCGACGAGTTCGCCCAGCCCGACCAGCACCTGCTGCTCGGCGCCCTCCACGTCGACCTTGAGCACGTCGACCCGGTCGATGCCGGCTTCGAGCGCCCACGTGTCGCCCCGCCGCAGGTGCACCGGCTCCGACGACACGGCGTCGTCGGTGCGCACGATCGAGCCCATGATCGACTCGTCCGCGTGGAACAAGCGGGCCTCGGCGTCCTGGTCGGACAACCCGAAGGGATGCACCGTGACGTTCGGGTAGGCGGCGGCGTTGCGCTCGGCCACCTCGCGAGGGGCGGCCGCGGGCTCGAACGCGTGCACGGCCGCCGCAGGGAACGCCCGGGCGAAGTGGATCGCCGCCGCCCCGCAGTTGGCGCCCACGTCGAGGACGACCGCCACGTCACCGAGAAACGACGGCACCGGGTAGGTCGTGCCCTCGAGGATCTCGCGGCAGACCCAGGCCGACGTGATCGAGTTCTCGCACTCGAATGACACCGTCTCGCCGTCGCCTCCTCCACCGTAGGGGGCACCCGCCCGTTCGCCCCGGGGACCGCGCGGGACCTCGACCTCGATGTGCAAGCCAGCCTCCCGCGATCAGCCGTCGAGCTCGTCGGGCCGCCAGTACCCCGGCTGTGGGACGTCGACGGCACCCGAGGCGTACTCGGCGAGCCGACGGCGCCCGTCGGGCGACAGCACCTCGACCACGTCGAACACCGTGGCGGGACCGACCGCGCGGATCGCCCGATCGACCGCCGACCTCGGTCGGGGCACCTCCGGCACCAGCAGCACCGGGGGCTCGCCTTCGACGCCGGCCACCACCGACGACCGGCCGATGGCCGCCAACGCGACCTCGCGCCGGTCGAGCCCCGAGGACGCGACCGTGAAACCACCCGCCAGGTCGAACAACCACCGCCGGCCCGCCCGATCGACCGCGGACAACGGCACCACGAGACCGACCCCCTTCACCGCGTGGCCCTCGGTCACCTCGGTGAACCCCACCTCGGCCAGCACCTGGGCCGCCAACCGGCGCATCGCCACGCCCCGCACCCGGGCCTCGTTGCGCGCCGCCTCCGAGGGATCGGCCACCCGACCCGCGACCTCCACCTCCTCGGACTCGACCCGCCGCCGGGCGATCGCCACGTAGGCCGGATCGAGGTCGTAGCCGACGAACCGCCGCCCCGTCCTCACCGCCGCCACCGCCGTGGTGCCCGAACCCAGGAACGGATCGAGGACCAGGTCGTCGGCGTAGGTGTACAGCTCGATGAGGCGCTGCGGCAGCGCGACCGGGAACGGCGCCGGATGGCCGACCCGGGACGCGGACTCCGGCGCCATCTCCCACACGTCGATGGTGGCGTCGAGGAACTCGTCCGCGGTGAGGGTCGACGCGTGCGGCAGGCCCCGAGCCCGGCGGTCGGCCGGGGACAGCGCCCGGTCGAACCGGCCCTTGGCGGCGACGACGACCCGCTCGGACACGTCGCGCAGCACCGGGTTCTTCGGGTCGCGGTACGACCCCCACGCGCAGTTGCCCCCGGCGCCGCGGGCCTTCACCCACAGCACCTCGCCCCGGATCAGCAGCCCGAGATCGTCCTGCAGCACCCGGATCACGTCGGCCGACAGCGACCGGTACGGCTTTCGCCCCAGGTTGGCGACGTTCACCGCGATGCGCCCACCCGGCTCGAGCACCCGCACGCACTCCGCGAACACGTCCCGGAGCATCTCGACGTACTCGACGTAGCTCGCCGGGACCCGCGGGTCGTCGCTGTCGATGCTCTCGTACGCCTTGCCCGCGAAGTACGGCGGTGAAGTGACGACCAGGGCCACCGACGCGTCCTTGACGTCGCTCATGTCGCGCGAGTCGCCCTGGATCAGCGGCTCGTCGGGCAGGTGCCGGTGGACGACCTCGTCGTCGCTCAGCTCCGGGGCCGTGAACCGGGCGTAGAAGTCGGAGGCATCGTGGCCCTCGCGCCGGCCCACGCCGAAGGCGGACGTCGCGGTCGGCCGCCGGGCGCGGCGGGGGGCATCGGCCATGGCGGTCACCCTACCGACGGGGTGGGACACCGGGCCTCGATGGCCCACCACTAGCCTCGCCGCCGCGCCCCGTCGCCCGGCCCGCCGCCCGCCCACCGAGGACACCGAATGCCCGCCGACGATCACCGATCCCCCGATCCGGCCCGGGACGAGGCCGCCCGGCTGGTCGGCGAGGTCGCCGACCGGGCCGAGGCCGCCGCCGAGCGCACCGACCGTCCCCCGCTGGGCCGCGCCGCCCGCGCTGCCATCGACGACGCCCGCGGTCACCTCGACGCCGCCTCGCGCTCGGCGGGTGCCGGCACCGAGATCCCGAGCGAGGCCCGCCTGCGCCAGCTCAAGCAGGCCGCCCTCGTCGGCATGCGGCCGGTCACCTCCTACCAGGTGCCGTTCAACCGCGACGTGCTCGCCGCCCTCGACCGCGTCGTCACCGTGGTCGAGGACCTCGCGTCCCGCGCCGAGGGCTTCGACGACGGACTCGACAACCAGGTGCACCGCCTCCAGGCGGCCCTCGCCACCCTCGACCTGCAGGTCGGCGACCTCGATGCCGACGCCCACGACGTCGCCGGGACGGTCGACTCCCTCGTCGAGGCGGTCGAGGCGATCCGCCGCGAGCAGGCGACCCACGGACGGGCCCTCGCCGAGCTGCGGTCCCGGGTCGACGCCACGCTCCGCGCCACCCGGGAGGCCGCGGCGGCCGCCGCCGCCGGGCCCGGCCGCACCACGACCGCCAGTGCCGACCGCGCCGCCGAGGACGCCGGACGTCCGAGCGTCACCGGTCGCCCGGTCGATCCCGCCCTCGTCCGCCGCCTCGCCGACGGTGGCCGCCCGCTGGAGCTGGCCGAGTGGGCCGAGGTCCTCCTGCCGGTCGTCGAGGCCGCCGCCGCCCTGGGCCCCGTGCTCGACCTGGAGTCCGGGCGGGGCGAGTGGCTCGGCGCGTGGGTCGCCGCCGGCCTCGACGCGACCGGCGCCGACGACGACCCCGAGCACCGCGCCGAGCTGACCGACCGGGGCCTCGACGTCGTCCCCGCCGCCCCGCTGGCGGCCCTAGTCCAGGCGGCCGCGGCGGCACCGCCGGCCGACCGCGGCAGCGCCGACGCCACCGGACACGGCGGAAACCGCCTCGGCGCCGTGACCGCCGCCGTGCTCGCGGACGTGATCGAACTCGACGAGCTGGTCGCGGTGGTCGACGCCGCCCGGGAGGCCCTCGCCCCGGGTGGTGCCCTCGTGCTCGCCTCGGCGTCACCGCGCGGCCGACGCCGAGGCGACGTCCAGTGGGTCGACCCCCGACGTCGGCCGGTCGATGCCCGCCTGCTCACCGCGCTCGCCCTCGACCGGGGCTTCGCCGAGGCCGACGTGATCGACCTCGGCGGCGACACCGGCCGATCCGGCGGCGGCAAGCCCCGCGCCCACGCCCTGGTGGCCCGGGTCGCCGGCGGGGCATGACCGACCCGACGCCCGTCGTCGTCCCACCGCCGCGCCCGGGGCTTCGAGTCGCCCTCGTCAAACCCGACTTCGGCGTGTCCGGCGGCTTCGAGCGCGTCGTCGACCGCGTCGAACGGGCGCTGCGCGCCGACGGCCACGAGGTGACCCGCCGCACCGTCGACCTCCCCGCCCTGCCGCGTCGGGCCTTCGGGGTGGACGTGTCGGAGGCCGCCTGGGCCCAGGCACCGGAGTTCTTCCGGTACGCCGCCGCGGTCGACGCCTTCTCCGGCGAGGACCTCTCCCGCTTCGACGCGGTCGTCTCGACCCAGCCGCCCTCGTTCGCGGCGCCGCACCCGCACCACCTCAGCCTGTTCTTCCACCACCACCGCGTCTTCTACGACCTGGAGGACCTGTACGTGGAGGCGGGCTTCGCGTCCGACCCCGACCTCCACCGCGAGGCCGCCCGGCGCGTACGGGAACTCGACGCGCCCCACCTCGACGACGTCGCCTGGTACGCCGCCGGTTCCGAGACCGTCCGCCGCCGCCTCGGCCGCTTCAACGGCATGGACCGGGTGTCGCTCTTCCACGCCGGCCTCGGCGTCGGCCGGTCCCCCGGAGACCCGGCCGTCCGCCCGGGGCCCGAGGCTCCGGCGACCCCGGCCGACGCTCCGGCCCGCACCGGGGCGGTCCTCTGCGTCGGCCGCCTCGAGTTCCCCAAGCGCACCGAGCTCCTCGTCGCCGCCCTGCACCGCCTGCCCGGGGTGGCCGGCGTCATCGTCGGCACCGGCGGCCGCCACGACTGGATCCGCGCCGTCGACCGCCACCTCGGCGCCCCCGGCGTCGACCTCGACGCGGTCGACGAGCGCCGACTGTGGTGCAGCACCGGCCTCCTCGACCCCGACGACCCCCTCGGCGTCGCGAGCCCGACCACCGGCGCGCGCTCGAACATCACCCTCGCCGGCGCGGTCGACGACGCCACCCTGTCCCACCTCTACGCCACCGCGCCGTGCGTCGTCGCCCCGGCCCACGACGAGGACTACGGACTCACCGCGATCGAGGCGATGGCGCACGGCGCGCCCGTGATCGTGTGCACCGACGGCGGCGGGCTCGCCGACCTGGTCACCCACGAGGTCGACGGCCTCGTCGTCGAGCCGACCGGCGCGGCGATCGCCACCGCGGTCGAGCGCGTCCTGACCGACCGGGACCTCGCCGCCGGCCTGGCCGAGGGGGGACGGCGCCGCGCCGACGCGACCACGTGGCGGCGGGCCGACGCTCAGCTCCGCGTCGCGCTGGCCCTCGCCCTCGAACACGAGGCGGTGCACGCGTGAAGGTCGCGATCGTCGCTCCCACCCCGGTGCCGTTCACCCGCGGCGGCGCCGAGCGTGCCTGGGCGGGCCTGCACGCCGCCCTGCTCGACGCGGGCCACGACGCCGAGCTGGTGAAGCTGCCGGTCCCCGAGCGGACCCTCGCCGAGATCGGCCGCGGCTACCGCGCCTTCGCCGCCCTCGACCTCTCGCACTTCGACGTGGTGATCAGCTCCAAGTACCCGGCGTGGATCTGTCCCCATCCCCGTCACGTGCTGTGGATGTTCCACCCGCTGCGGGGCCTGTACGACACGTACCACCTGTTCGGGCTGCCGACGGACCCCGGCCCGGTCGAACCGCCGACCGCCCGGCTGCTCGACGCCGTCGCCGGGCCCCCCGAGCGGTCGCGGGTGGCCGAGGTCCTCGACGCGCTCGACGCGGCCGTCGCCGCCCTCGGCGAGGGGCACCCCGACCTGGCCCTGCCCGGCCCGGTGAGCCGCGCCGTCGTCCACTGGCTCGACCGCACCGCGCTCGCCCCGTCGCAGATCGACCGCTACGCCGCGCTCTCGCGCACCGTCGCCGTCCGCACCGGCTACCTGCCGTCCGGAGTCGAGGTCCGCGTCGCCCACGCCCCGTCGGACCTCCCCGCTCCGGACCCGACCGTCACCCTCGACGATCCGACCACGTTCTTCACCGCCAGCCGCCTCGACGGTCCCAAGCGCATCGACCTCGTCGTCGACGCCATGGCGCACGTGCCCGGCGACGCCACCCTCGCCATCGGCGGCAGCGGGCCCGACGAGGCGGCCCTGCGCGCCCGGGCCGCGTCGGACCCCCGGATCCGGTTCCTCGGGTTCGTGCCCGACGACGAGCTGTCGGCCCGGTACGCGGCGGCGACCGCCGTGCCGTTCGTGCCCCTCGACGAGGACTACGGCCTGATCACCGTCGAGGCGATGGCGGTGGCGACGCCCGTCGTCACGACGACCGACAGCGGCGGGGTCGCCGAGCTGGTTCGCGACGAGGTCGACGGGCTGATCGTGCCGCCCGACGCCGCTCGCCTGGGCGCCGCCCTCACCGCCCTCGCCGCCGACCCGGAGCGGGCCGCGCGCATGGGGGCCGCCGGCCGCCGTCGCACGGCGAGCATCACGTGGCCCGCGGTCGTGCGCACCCTGCTCGGCCCCGCCGACGCCCGGAGGGGCAGCACCGCCTCCGCCACGATCACCCCGCCCGCGCCGCGCAGCCCGAAAGACACGCGCCGCCCGAACGACACGAGCGACCCGAACGCGACGACCACCGGAAGGACGGCTACCGCGGGACCGGCGCCGGCCGACGCCGCGACCCCGCGTCGCCAGCGCCGCGGTCGCGCCCGCCGCCCGCGGGTCGTGGCCCTCACCACGTTCCGGGTCGGCGACCGCGCCCACGGCGGCCAGCTCCGTGCCTTCCACCTCTACGGCGGGATGGCCCGCCACGTCGACGTCGAGATCGTCAGCCTGAGCCTCGACCGTGCGCAGGGCCGCACCGAGCTGGCCCCCGGCCTGGTCGAGACGAACGTCGCGGTGAGCCCGGCGCACCGCCGGGCCGCCGACGAGCGCACCCTCGCCGCGGGCATCCCGATGAGCGACCTGGTCGCCGGCTCGCACATCGACCTCACCCCCGCCTACCTCACCGCCCTGCGCGACGCCGCGCGCGACGCCGACGTCGCGATCGTCGCCGAGCCGTACCTGTTCCCTGCACTCGGGGCGGCGGGCGTGACGTTGCCGTTCGTCTACGACGCGTTCAACGTCGAGACCACCCTCAAGGCCGAGGCGATCCCGCCGTCACCGCACCGGCGCGAGGTGCTCGCCGCGGTCGAGGACGTCGAGCGACGGGCCGCGACCGGCGCGGCGGCGATCGTCGCGTGCAGCGCGGACGACGCCCGCGAGCTGACCGCCATGGCGGGGCGACCGTCGGCCCACGCCGTGGTCGTCCCCAACGGCACCGACTGCACCGCCGTCGTCCCGCGGCCGGTCGAGGTCCGGCGCCGGGCGGCGGCGCGGTGGCTCGCCCGCTACCGCGACCTGCGCCCGGGCGCACGCGACGTCGACACGCTCGCGGTGTTCTTCGGGAGCTGGCATCCGCCGAACCTGATGGCCGCCGAGATCGTGATGTCCGTCGCCGG
>JAAYBP010000016.1 GCA_012730075.1 Acidimicrobiales bacterium
GCCGTGGCCCTCAACCGGGTCGAGAGCCGGTTCGCCCGCCACCTCCTCGACCGCTGGGAGGCGGGACGCAGTTCGTTGCGGCCCGCGGGAACCGCCGAGCCGGTCGCTGGTCCGCACCGTCGATCGGGCCGGACCCACCCGGGGGAGCCCGCCGCGCGTTCCCGCGGTCTGCCCGCCGCGATGGCCGCCCCGCTCGGCGGGTAGCGACCCGCCGTCGGTTTGGCGGCGCCCGCAGGAGGTAGGGGGCGGCCGACAACAGGAGGAACCCCCATGACCGACCTGGCCACCAGTGAGACCGGCGCCGTCACCGGCACGCCGGACAAGGACTACAACCTCATCTGGTTCACCGAGGCGTGCCTGAGCAACGCCCTGCGACTGGAGATCTACGCGGCCGACGCCGAGCGCGACGGCGACCGGGAGCTCGTCGAGTTCTTCCAGCGCGCCCAGCACGAGAGCCGCAAGGGCGCCGAGCAGGCCAAGGCCCTGCTGGCCAGCCGGATCGGCTGACGGCGCGAGCACGGGTCGTGGGCGAGTGACGTCCGACCGGCCGCGGGACGCCGATACCCGCCGGGCCGAGGGCGGCCGGACGGTCCCCGACGGGCACGACCCCACCGCCGATGTCAGGTCGAGTCGGCGCGCGGCCCGGGTGCGGCTCATCGCCCTCGGCCTGATCGGGGCCTTCCTGATGGCCGGTCTGCTGGGCGGCTTCGGCGTCCGCACCGGCGAGGCGCGATCGGCGGCGGCCCGGGACGGCACCACCGTCGGCGTGCGCTACCCCGCCGTGGCCCGTCCGGGGCTGGCCGTGTCGCTCCAGGTCCGGGTCGCCCGACCCGGGGGCTTCGATGCCCCGATCGAGGTCCGGCTCCCGCTCGCGTACCTGCGCGCCTTCGACGTGAACGCGGTGACGCCGGCCCCGGCGGAGGAGACGAGCGACGCCCGCGACGTCGAGTGGACCTTCGATCCGCCCGAGGGTGGCGTCCTGACCGTCGTCGTCGACCTCCGCGTCGAGCCGGGGGTCCAGTGGCGCGTCGAGGGCTCGGTCGCGGCGGCGAGCGGGGCTCCCGCCGGCGTCGGGTTCGACACGTGGATCGCGCCGTGAGCGCCCGGGCGGTCGGGCCAGGAGGTGACCGGTGGAAATAGTCGTGCGCGCCGTCGTGGTCTACGGCCTGGTGTGGGGTCTGCTCCGGGCCATGGGCCGGAGGGAGCTGGCCGAGGTGTCGGCGTTCGAGCTGGTGATCCTCGTCGTCATCGGCGATCTGGTGCAGCAGGGCGTGACGCAGGAGGACATGTCGGTCACGGGAGCGATGCTCGCCGTCTCGACGATGGCGATGCTGGCCGTGGCCGGCTCGGCGGTGTCGGCCCGCTGGCCCGCGTCGCGGTCCGCGCTCGAGGGCCGGCCCCTGGTCGTCGTCCGCGACGGCGTCCTCGTCACGTCGGTGCTCCGCCACGAGCGCATCACCGGCGAGGAGGTGCGGGAGGCGGCCCGGTCCAAGGGATGGGGTGACCTCGGTGAGATCGCCTGGGGCATCCTGGAGGCCGACGGCCGGTTCTCCTTCGTCGGCCACGGGCCGCCCGTCCCGGGGTGAGCCGAGGGGTCGGTGGCCGCGCCGGTTACGCCGCCCCGAGCCCCAGTGAGCGGGTCGATCTGGTCACCGCCCCGCCGGGGACGACCGTTTGACGACGGGCTCGACGGGGTAGAGGGCAGCCCGGTCGAGACAACGGCCCGTCCATCGCCGAGTGCTTCGGCGAAGGAGACATTCCGATGGCCACCACCGTCGGCCAGGCGACCCGGTTCCCGGGCCGCGATCCCGTAGCCCCGGGCCCGGCGAGCGCCGGTCCCGGACGTTCCCCCGCCCACGATCCCGGGGTCTGGGCGGACCACGTACGAATCGCCCGGGACGGCGATCCGGGCGCCCTCGAACGCCTCGTGATCGAGTACGAGAGCTACGCCCGGTCGCTCGCCGGGCGGATGCACCGGGGCCACGAACCTCGGGAGGACCTCGACCAGATCGCGCTCGAGGCGCTGGTCCTGGCGCTCCAGCGGTTCGACCCGACGCGGGGCCTACCGTTCCCCGCCTTCGCCACCCCGACCATCCTCGGCTCCATCCGCCGGCACTACCGCGACCACGGCTGGCTGGTGAAGGTGCCTCGCCGGATCCACGAGTACGCCAGCGCCGAGCGGCAGGCCAACGAGCGCCTGACCCACACGCTGGGCCGGGTCCCCACCGAGGCGGAGGTCGCCACCGAGATGGCGATGGACCCGGCGGCCATGCAATCCGCGGCCGCCGCCCTCCACGCCCGGGCCACCCACTCGCTCGACGCTCCGCTGCGAGAGGAGTGCCTCGCCGACCAGATGGGCCTCCTCGACGCGGAGGTCGCCCGGGTCGACGACCGGGTCACCGCGGCCGCCGCGATCCGCGACCTCGACCGGGACAGCCGACGCCTGCTGCGCCTCTACTTCTTCGAGGACATGACCCAGACGCAGATCGCCGACATCATCGGGGTCAGCCAGATGCAGGTGTCGCGCCTGCTCCGGGACGTGCTCGGTCAGGTGAGGAACCAGGTGCTCGCGGACGTCGCCTGAACGGCGCGTACGAACGGAGTCGGAGGAAACCCGTTACGCGTCCACGCACGTACGAACGGGGACGAGGGCCTTGTACGCGCCGGCGGCCCCGGTTTCCACCTCGTGGCCGGGGGAAGGGCGTCGCCGTGCCGGCGATCGACGACCCCGAGGACGACGACCGATCCGGAGTCGACGGCCGGGAATCGCCCGAGGAACGGCTCGACCGCGAGCTGAACGAGCTGCTCGGCGAGCTGCGGATCGCCCTCCCGGGCGTGCAGGTCGTCTTCGCGTTCCTGCTGACCGTGCCGTTCACCGGTCGCTTCCACGACCTCGACACCATCGCCAAGGACGCCTACCTGCTCGCCCTCGTGCTGGTGGGCGTGGCGTCGGTGCTGTTGATGGCGCCGACCGTCCACCACCGGCTGCGGTTCCGGCACGGCACCAAGGAGGAGATGATCACCACCGCGAACCGACTCGCCCTGGCCGCCATGGTCGCGCTCGCCCTCGGGCTCGGCAGCGCCTGCTACGTGGCGGCCGAGGGGGCGATGCCCGGCACCTGGGCGCGGTGGATCGGGCCGGCGTTCGTGGTGTTCGCTGGGGTGGTCTGGCTGATGGTGCCGCTCAAGTTCACGTCCCGACCCGCCCCGCCGCGCGAGGGGCCGGGGGACGCGGGGCTCAGTGGTGGCGGAGGGCGTCGATGAGCTCGTCCTTCGACATCGACGACCGACCCTCGATGCCGACCTCCCGCGCCCGGTCGTACAGCTCGTCCCTGGTGCGGTCGTCGTAGTCGGTCGCCCGCCCACCCTTCCGGCCGGTGGCCGACCGCGAGGACGAAGCCGACTCGTTGGCGATGCGGGCCGCCTTCTCCTTGCTCGCGCCCTCGCGGCGGAGCGCCTCGTACTGCTCGTCGTCCTTGATGCTCGGTCCGTGGTCCTTGCCCATCACGCGCCTCCTGTCGGTTCGGTCGCCGCCCGGCGGGCCCTACCCGCCCGGCGCCGGCCGAACCGGGCCGTTGTTACATCTGGGGTCTGACCCCGGATGTAACGCCCGGGCCGCGGAGGAGCGAGCCGAGCGCAGGTGCGTGAGACTGGGCCCTCCTTCGAAAGGGAGAGCGAGCATGACCGTTCGCCGCGAGTGGCCCTCGGTGCCGGTGGCCGCATGGGCGGAGACCCGCGACACGCTGCACCTGTACACCCAGGTCGTCGGCAAGGTCCGCCTGGCGAACGAGCCGGTGGCGAACCACTGGTGGAACGTGCCGCTGTACCTGACCGCACGGGGTCTGACCACCTCGCCGATGCCGCATCCCGCCGGGCGGACGTTCCAGATCGACCTCGACCTCGTCGACCACCGCCTCGACGTGGTGACCACCGACGGCGACTCCCGTTCGGTCGACCTCGTGCCCCGGCCGGTCGCCGAGTTCCACCGGATCGTTATGGGCCTGCTCGACGAGCTCGGCGTGGCGACCGAGATCTGGACGATGCCGGTCGAGATCCCCGGCGCGATCCCCTTCCCCGACGACACCGTCCACGCCAGCTACGACGCCGACGCGGTCAACCGCTTCTGGCGGGCGCTGGTGGAGATCGAGCGGGTGCTGAAGGTCTTCCGATCGCGGTTCCACGGCAAGGCGAGCCCGGTGCACTTCTTCTGGGGAGCCGTCGACCTCGCCTACACCCGGTTCTCGGGGCGGACCGCGCCGCCGCACCCGGGGGGCGCGCCGAACTGCGGTCCGCACGTGATGTGGGAGGCGTACTCCCACGAGGTCAGCAGCTGCGGCTACTGGCCCGGTGGGCCGGGGGAGGAGGGGTGCTTCTACGCCTACGCCTACCCGGACCCCCCGGGGTACCGCGAGGCCCCGGTCGGTCCCGACGGTGCCCGCTGGGACGACGACCTCGGCGAGTTCGTCCTGCCCTACGAGCTCATGCGCACCGCGACCGATCCCGACGCGGCGCTGCTCGAGTTCCTGCAGTCGACCTACGAGGCCGCCGCGACGACGGCCGCCTGGGATCGCGATGCGCTCGAACGCCCGGCCGACGATCCCGACGACCGATGATCCGGCCCTGGCCGCCGCCGCCCTCCGACGCCCTCGCTCGACCTCGAACAGGAGCACCGCCATGACCCACAAGCAGATCCTCGACGACCTCCGCCAGCCGGTTCGCGATCTGCGGGCCCGGATACCGGGGGTGTTCGAGGGCTACGGCGCGATGAGCGCGGCGGCGATGGGCGACGGCGCCCTCGACGCCAGGACGAAGGAGCTGATCGCTCTGGCGATCGCCGTCACCCGGCAGTGCGACGGCTGCATCGCGTCCCACGCCCGCGGGGCGGCCCGGCGCGGCGCGACCGCCGACCAGGTGGCCGAGGCGCTCGGCGTCGCCGTCTTGATGAACGGCGGACCGGGCACGGTCCACGCGCCGCGAGCGCTCGAAGCGTTCATGGAGTTCGCTCCCGACGCGTGAACGGGGCCGACTCGGCCCGGCGGGCCTCGAGGAAGGCGCGCTCGGCGCGGTTGGTCGTCAACCCGATGGCTCGGTCGTAGGCGGCGAGCGCCTCGTCGCGCCGACCCGTCCGCGCCAGCAGGTCGGCTCGCGCCGCGTGGAACGGCTGGTAGTCGGCGAGCGACGATCGGTCGAGGGCCTCGACCACCTCGAGGCCGACCGCGGGGCCGTGCAGCTCGCCCATGGCGATCGCCCGGTTGAGGGCGACCACCGGGTTCGGGCGGATCGTGAACAGCCGGTCGTAGAGGGCCACGATCTGGGACCAGTCGGTGGCCTCGGCCGTCGGGGCGTCGGCGTGGACGGCCGCGATCGCCGCCTGGATCTGGAACGGGCCCGGCCGGTCACGGCGCAGGCAGGCTCGCACGAGGGAGTGTCCCTCCGCGATGAGCGTCGGGTCCCACCGGCGTCGGTCCTGGTCGGCCAGGCGGACCAGCGACCCGTCCGCCGCGACGCGGGCCGGGCGGCGGGCCTCGGTGAGCAGCATCAGGGCGAGCAGCCCGGCCGCCTCGGGTTCGTCGGGCATGAGGTCCGACAGCACGCGTCCCAGCCGGATCGCCTCCTGCGACAGGTCGACGCGGGTCAGGTCGTCGCCGGACGTGGCGGTGTGGCCTTCGGTGTAGACGACGTAGATCGCGGCGAGCACCGCACCGACGCGATCGGGTAGTTCGGCCCCGCCGGGCACCCGGTAGGGGGCGTGGTTGTCGCGCAGCTTGCGCTTCGCGCGGACGAGGCGTTGGGCCATGGTCGCCTCGGGGACGAGGAACGCCCGGGCGATCTCGGTGGTCTGGAGGCGCCGAGCAGGCGCAGCGTCAGCGCGACCTGGGCATCGACGGCGAGGGCGGGGTGGCAGCAGAGGAACATCAGCCGGAGCTGGTCGTCGGCGACGACGTCGACGAGCTCGTCGAGCTCGCGTCGGTCGGGGTTCGGTTCCA
>JAAYBP010000003.1 GCA_012730075.1 Acidimicrobiales bacterium
CCAGGAGCGTTGGCGGAAAGCGAGCGTCGTCGCAGACGGATTCCTCGCTGCGCTCGGAACTTGCGGTGCCGTGCTTGCTGGGTCGGCCTCGCCTATCGGCTCGGCCTCCAGGCACCTCGTGTGGTTTTGGCGAATGCGGGCGGGGTGGGCCGCGCCCCTACGATGCGGCGTCGTGACCTCCGCATCGCTCCTCCGGCGCGGCTCGACCCGGATCCTCCTCGTCGTGGCGCTCGGCGCGCTCGTCGCCTCCACGACCGCCTGCAACCCCGGTAGGCCCCCCGCGGCCGTCGTCGACGGCACGTCGATCCCCGCCTCGCGGGTCGACGAGATCGTCGCGGCCTTCCCCGAGGGCAACGCAGAACTCGACATCGGCGGTGCCGGAGAGGACACCTACCTGACGTCGTGGGGGAGCGAGGTCCTCAACTTCCTGGTCCAGCGCAGCATCCTCAAGGAGGTCGCGCAGCGCCGGAACGTCATCGTCTCCGACGCCGACCGCACCACCGCGGAGGAGCAGATCCCCGCCGCGCTCTCGGTGACCCAGGGCGACGCGTCCTCCGGGCAGGCGGTGTTCGACGCCCTGTCGGCCGACACCCAGGAGTGGCTCACCGACCTCCTCGCCTACGGCGTCGCGCTCGGCGACGACCTCCAGCGCGAGGCCGAGGGCGACATCACCGAGGACGAGGCCCGCGCCTACTTCGACGACAACACCGCCCTGTTCTCGAGCATCTGCCCGGCGCTCCTGACCGTCGCCCCCAGCGACATCGAGGACGTGCTGGCGCGGCTCGACGGCGGGGAGGACTTCGTCGAGCTGTCGCGCGAGGTGTCGGTCGACGCCGACGTGGCCGCCAACCCCGAGGGGGAGTGCTCGTCGGGCGCCCAGTGGGCCCAGGCCCGCGACCAGGTCGCCAGCCAGGGCGGGTTGACCGACCCGTACGACGACCTGCTCGTCGCCCGCGACGGCGACATCGTCGGCCCGTACGCGTACAACGACCAGGGCACCGTGCTGCTGATCCGGGCGTCGGTCACCGAGCCGACCTTCGACGAGGTCGCCGACGCGGTGCTCCAGGCCGCTCAGGCCGACAGCGACTGGCGCCTCGCCCGGGTGCTCGACGACGAGGCCGGCCGGGTCAGCGTCCGGGTCGACCCGCGCTTCGGGTCCTGGAACGCGGACGACCTCGTCGTCGAGCCTCCCAGCGGAGCGACCCGGCGCAGCGACCTCGAAGACCTGGCCTCGGCGGAGTGAAGCCCCGGGTCGTGGTCGTCGGGCTCGGACCCGCCGGCCCCGACCTGCTCACCCGCGAGACGGTCGAACTGCTGACCGGTCATCCGGCGGTCCGACTGCGCACCACCCGCCACCCCGCCGCCGAGGTCGCCCGCGCCGCGCCCAGCTTCGACGACGCCTACGAGGCGGCCGGCACCTTCGCCGAGGTGTACCGGGAGATTCGCGATCGCCTGCTCGCCGACGCTCTCCGGTTCGGCGAGGTCGTGTACGCGGTGCCCGGGTCGCCCCGGGTGCTGGAGCGCTCGGTCGACCTGCTCGTCGAGGCGGCCGCGGAGGGCGAGGTCGACGTCGACGTGCGCCCGGCGCTGTCGTTCCTCGACCTGGCGTGGGTGCGGCTCGGCATCGATCCGTTCGAGGAGGGCGTCCGCCTCGTCGACGGCCATCGCTTCGCCACCGAGGCGGCGGGGGAGCGGGGCCCGCTGCTGGTCGCCCACTGCCACAACCAGCGCGTGCTCTCGGACCTGAAGCTCGCCGTCGAGGACCCGCCCGACGAGGCGGTGCTGGTCGTGCAGCGGCTCGGCCTGCCCGATGAGGCGGTGGTCGAGGTGGCGTGGAGCGACCTCGACCGCAGCGTCGCTGCCGACCACCTGACGTCGGTGTACGTCCCCCGTCTAGCCGAGCCGGTCGCCGGGGAGGTCGCCGCCTTCGCCGAGCTGGTCGGGACGCTCCGCGAGCGCTGTCCCTGGGACCGCGAGCAGACCCACGTCACGCTCTCGCGTCACGCCCTGGAGGAGGCCTACGAGGTGGTCGAGGCGATCACCGCGTGGGACGCGGCGACGGGCACCGACGCGGAGGTCGACGCCGACGAGCACCTCGCCGAGGAGCTGGGCGATCTCCTGTTCCAGGTCGTGTTCCACGCCACGTTGGGCCGCGAGCGGGGCGCCTTCACCCTCGCCGACGTGGCCCGCGGCATCCACGACAAGCTGGTCCGTCGCCACCCGCACGTCTTCCCGCCCGACGGCGCCGCCCCGCCCGCGGACGTCGACGTGTCGGACCTGGGCCGGACGTGGGAGGAGATCAAGCGGGCCGAGACCGGCCGCGAGAGCGTGATGGACGGCCTCACCGACGCCCTGCCGTCGCTGCTCTGGGCCCACAAGGTGCTGCGCAAGGCCGAGGCGGCCGGGATGCCCTGGGCCCCCGAGGACCTGGGCGCCGCGGACGACGATCCGGCCGCGTCGGCGACCGAGGAGCTGGGCGCCGACGAGTTGGGTGAGCGACTGCTGGCGCTGGTGGCCGCCGCCCGTCGGGCCGATCTCGACCCCGAGACCGCGCTGCGCACCGCGGCCGCCCGGGTCCGCGACCGCGTCCGCGCCGCCGGCGCCTGAGGGGGTGGGCGCGGACCGTCCTCGCCCGGGTAACGGTTTTCCTCCGACCCCACCTGTTACGCGGGTGGTCGGCGTCGCCCGCCTAACCTCGTCGCGTCGCCGACGGAGGCGACCGTCGACCCACAGGAGCCCCTGAACCCGCCATGAGCAGCATCGAGCACGTCGTCGGCCGCGAGATCCTCGACTCGCGGGGCAACCCGACCGTCGAGGTCGAGGTGGTCCTCGACTCCGGCGCGGTCGGTCGGGCGGCGGTGCCGTCGGGTGCCAGCACCGGCGCCTTCGAGGCCGTCGAGCTGCGCGACGGGGGCAAGCGGTACGCCGGCAAGGGCGTGACCAAGGCGGTCGCCCACGTCAACGGCGCGATCCAGGACGAGATCGTCGGCATCGACGCGCTCGACCAGCGCTTCCTCGACCGGGTGCTGCTCGACCTCGACGGCACCGACAACAAGGGCAAGCTCGGCGCCAACGCCCTCCTCGGTGTGTCGCTCGCCGCCGCCAAGGCCGCCGCCCGCGAGGTCGGGCTGCCCCTCTACCGCCACGTCGGCGGCGTCAACGCCCACGTCCTCCCCGTCCCGATGATGAACGTGCTCAACGGCGGTGCCCACGCCGACAACAACATGGACATCCAGGAGGCGATGATCATGCCGGTGGGTGCGGCGAGCTTCTCCGAGGCCCTCCGCTGGGGCACCGAGACCTACCACGTCCTCAAGGCGATCCTGCACAAGCGGGGCCTCTCGACCGCCATCGGCGACGAGGGGGGCTTCGCCCCGGACCTCGAGTCCAACGAGGCGGCCATCGCCCTGCTCGTCGAGGCGATCAAGGGCGCCGGCTTCAAGCCGGGCCGCGACATCGCCATCGCGATCGACGCGGCCTCGACCGAGTTCTACAAGGGCCGCAAGTACGTGCTCGCCGGCGAGGGACGGAAGCTCACCGCCGCCGACTTCGTGGACTACCTCGCCGACCTGTGCTCCCGCTACCCGATCGTGTCGATCGAGGACGGCGTGGCCGAGGAGGACTGGAAGGGCTGGGAGGCGCTGACCGCGGCGCTCGGCGACTCGGTGCAGCTCGTCGGCGACGACCTGTTCGTGACCAACACCGAGCGCCTCGAGCGGGGCATCGAGCTCGGCGTCGCCAACTCGATCCTGGTCAAGGTCAACCAGATCGGCACCCTGACCGAGACGCTCGAGGCGGTCGAGACCGCCCGCCGTGCCTCCTACACGTCGGTGATGTCGCACCGCTCCGGTGAGACCGAGGACTCCACCATCGCCGATCTGGCCGTCGCCACCAACTGCGGCCAGATCAAGACCGGCGCGCCCGCCCGCAGCGACCGCGTCGCCAAGTACAACCAGCTCCTGCGCATCGAGGAGGACCTCGGCGAGGCCGCCGCCTTCCGGGGCGCCGCCGCGCTCGCCCGGGGCGCCTGATGACCCTGCCGTCCATCCGTTCCGGACGTACCGGTCGCGTCGGCCGCACCGGCCGTCGCCGGGCCGACCGGGACCGTCCCGACCCCGGACGCCGGACGGTCGTCGGCGTCGTCCTGTCGGTGGTGCTGGTGGCGGGCGTGCTCGGCTTCTTCCCGGTGCGGGCCTGGTTCGCGCAGCGGGCCGAGACCCGCGACAAGCGCGAGGAACTGGCCGCCATCGAGGCCCAGGGCGACGAGTACCAGGACGACATCGACCGCCTGGAGACCCCCGAGGAGGTCGAGCGCATCGCCCGCGAGAAGTTCGGCATGGTGCGCGACGGCGAGAAGGCGTTCCAGGTCGCACCCCAGGGCGTCGCCGCGGTCGACCTGCCCGACACCTGGCCCTTCGCCGGCGTCGACGACTGGCTCAACCGCTAACGCCGAAACCTGGGTCTGGGCGGATCAGCGGGCGAGGTCGAGGAGGCCGGCTCGGGCGGCCCACCACGCGTCGACCGCCGCCTCGGATCCGGCGAGCGACGGTGGGCCGTCGACCGTCGCCGCCTCGACTGCCGCGAGCGCATCCGCCAGGCGATCGGGGTCCTCGACGCCGATCGGGACCGGTAGGCCGGTCCGCTCGCCGAGGCCCGTCGCCTTGGTCACGTAGTAGGGCGACGCGGCGACGAGGACCGAGGGCACGCCGGCGGCCAGGCCGAACAGGGCGACGTGGAACGACTGGGTGGCGACCGCGGTCGCGCCGGCCACCGCGGCGACCAGGCCGCGGGGATCGCGGCCGACCTCGTGCAGTCGCCAACGCGCCGCCAGCGAGGCCGTCGCTCGGATGCGGGCGAGGGTGGCGAGCTCCGGCTCGGGGGGTCGGTCGTTCACCGCGACCGCCAGCACGTCCCACCCGCGGGTGACGGCGAGGGCGTCGATGGCCCGCGCCCAGGCGATCGTCGGATCGCCGGTCCCCCGATCGAAGCCGCGGTCGTCGTCGACGTAGTCGGCGCGACGGAGGCTGACGACCAGCACCGGCCGTCGTCCGTCCCGGCCGTCGTCGTCCCGGCCGTGGGGCCGGGCCCCGTCCGGTCCGATCGGGGAGGCCCGCCCGGAGCCGAGGGCGCCGTCGGCGGTGAGCCCGAGGGCGTCGTCGCCGGTGGTGGCGACCCGCTCGGGGTCGACCCCCGGGAGGGAGGCGGCGAGGGCGGTCGATGCCTCGTCGCGGCAACCGACGGCGTCGGCCCCGGCGAGCAGGCCGGCGACGAGCGCGGTGTCGTCGCCCTCGTCGAGGGGACCGATGCCCTGACCGCTCAGCACGTACGGGACGTCCGCGTGGCGCAGGGCGGTGCCGAGGACGGCCCGCGGCCGGATCAACCCCTCGGACCACGTCGAGCACAGCGAACCGCCACCCAGGAACACCGCGGCGGCGTAGGTCGCGGGTTCGAGCGGGCGCCACCGGCCCTCGCCGACCCGGGTGGTGGCGGTCGCCGTGGCGAGAGGCCCGGCGTCGAGGTCCCCCGCGTCGAGGCCGTCGGCCCGCAGGCCCGGGAGCACGTCGGTCAGCGGCCCGAGCCACGACACCGCCCCGAGGCCCGGTGGCAACGCCGCGCCGTCGGTGACGAGGTCGACCACCGCGTCCGGCCACGTCGCCCGCACCCGTTCGAGGCCCCGCACGGTGATGGCGTCGTCGCCGAGGTTCCCCACCCCGCCCGGCGCCACGACCAGGACGCGGGGCGCGGCGGCGTCGGAGTCGGCGCCGCCTGATCCCTCGGGCGTGCCGTCGAGGGCCGCGTCGGGGTCGAGCGCCGGATCGAGGGCGACCGCCTCGGGGGTTGCCCACAGGGGTCCGGTGGCGGGGTGGTAGGCGACCGCCGCGATGCCCGCCATGGCGTCGGGACCCTGGCGGAGCCCGGTCGGGTCGAACGTGCGCCGCAGCCGGTCGCCGCCGACGCGCGGGTCGCCGACGGTCAGGTGGAACGCGGTCTCGAGCATCCGGTACCGGCCGACGAGCACGGGCACGAACGCGATCAGCAGCCCGGCGCCCGCGACCCGGTGCACCGCCGCCCAGTCGTCGACGTGCTCGAGCAGCGGGTCGGCCGACCAGCCGCCCAGCTCCCGGTACGCCTCGACGTCGGTGATCGCCATGGTGTCCACGTAGTTGGAGCGGAACAGCGCCGGGCTGGGGGGTTCGTTCGAGATCGGTCCGACCGCCCGGTCGCGGCCGTCGACCTGGATGACGTTGCCGTACGTGAGCGCGGCCCGGGTGGTGGTGGCCGACTCGTAGAGGGCGGCGACGCCGTCGGGCAGGGCGACGTTGTCGGCGTCGAGCTGGAACGCGTGCTCGGTCGACGCCGCGTGCAGCAGGGTCGTGCGGGCGAGGGCGAGGCCGAGGTTCTCCTCCGAGCGGATCACGCGCACCCGGGCGTCGTCGGCGGCGAGGCGGGCCGCCACACGGGGGGTGTCGTCGCTCGACGCGTCGTCGAGGATCAGCAGCTCGCCGCGATGGTGGCGAGGGAGGGCGTCGAGGACGGCCAGCCCGGACCGGACCGACGCCTCGAGCAGCTCGGCGTGGTTCCAGCAGAGCGTGAAGATCGAAAGGCCGGTGCGCAGCCGGGGGGCGGGGCCGAGGCGTTCGCGCAGCGCGGCGGCCGCCGCCCGGCGGGCGGGGGCGGCGACGGCGCGGTGGAGCGCGGTGGCGTGGGCGGCCACCGCGCCGTCGACGGCGTCGATCCGCTCGGCGAGGGCATCGACCGCCGAGCGGAGGCGGTGGAGCTCGTCACCGACGGCGGCGACCCCGCCGCGGGTGTCGTCGCGACCCGCCCATGCGATCTCCTCCAGGCGCCGGAGGTCCTCGCGGCTGCGGGCGAGCTCGGCACCGATGTCCTCGATGGTGGAGGGGGCCCGGCGGGCGCGATCGACCAGGCCCCGCAGCCGCTCGACCGCGCCGTGGGCGCCCACGGCGCCGCGAGCGTGGTCCGCGCCCCCGTCCACCGGGCGCCCGTCATCCACCGTGGGCCCCGATCAGCAGGTCGTGCTCCGGGTTGCCCGCCAGGACGTGGTCGACGGCGGGGGCGAGGCGCGCCGCGACCGCCGGCCCGGACAGGTCGAGGCCCGGGACGTCGCCGTCCGCGACGACCAGATCGACGAGCGGCGGGGGCAGGGCGGCCCGCAGATCGTGGGCGGCGCCGGTCGGCATCACCTGGAGCGGCAGGCAGCCCGCCTCGATCGTCTCGACGAGGCGGAGGGCGTCGAGGTCGCCATCGGCCCGCCACCACAGCCGCGCCCGGACGCGGGTGAGGAGCGAGCGCACCGCGGCCGGGCCGAGGACCGGCGGGTCGAGGTGCGCCCAGAGGATCCCGGGCAGGTAGGCGACACCGGCGCCGTGGGCGTCCTGGACGGCCAGGGCCAGGCCCGCCTGCGAGCCGTCGCGGGCGCCGTCGCGGATCTGCGGCTCGACGACCGCCCAGGCCACCGGTCGGTCGGCGACCGTCGCCGTCGCCCGTCGGGCCCGGGCCTGGTCGGCGAGGGCGGGACGGAGGGGCACGGCACCGGCGCGCCATCCGAGCGGAGGGGCCGGTGGGTGGTCGGCGGAGCCGGTCGACGCCCGGAGGGCGGCGGCGACCCGGACCGCGACCGGCGGTCCGGCGAGGCCGGGCGCGGGGGGGTCACCGTCGCCCCAGCGGACGGGCGCGGCCTCACCGTGGCCGCGGGCGATGACATCGGCCCACGCGCGCCGGAGGGCCTCGTGCTCGGGCGGCAGGTCGGCGGCGAGGGGTTGGACCATGGCGACCTGGACGGCCGGCACGTGGGGTCCGGCAACCACCGCCGGATCGAGGCCGGCGACGATCGCCGGGTCGGGGCCGTGGTCGAACCCGCGGGCGGGATCGGGGTCACCGGCGAGCACGAGCGCTCCGAGCGTGTGCTGGCACTTCAGGCAGCGACCGCAGTTCCCGGCGGTGAGGCCCTCCCAACAGACCTGGAGCGTCGCCCGGGCGAGGGGGTCCCCGAGCACGTGGGCGACCCGCTCGGCGCGGGTGCGTGAGGGGTTGCCGGTGACGACCTCGACCGCGCCGGTGCCGATCGCCGTCATCACGTCGTGGCCGGTGCTCGTGCCGCTCGGGGTGGACTCGGGCCCCTCGCTGCTGAGCACGAGGCGGGCCAGGTCGGCGCCGGCGGTGAGGCCCGCCGACACCAGAACCGGCGCCGCGACCTGGATCCACGGCTGCACCGGGTCGAGGAGGCGCCGGGCCGTCGTCGAGAGGAAGACGATGTCGAGCTCGAGGGCCTCGGCGACGCGCCGGTGGCCGGAGAAGATCTCGGCGTCGATCGGACGGAACGGCCCGGACGAGTGGTGCACCGTGTAGAGGCGGGTGACCCGTTCGCCCTCGGGCGCGGCGAGGAGGTCGAGCAGCGTCGACCAGGAGTCGACGCCCCGGGAGAAGAAGAGCCCCACCCCGGATCCGGGCGTGCCCGGGCCGGCCTCGTCGGCCGCGTCGATCGTTGGTGCCCGGGAGCCCCACCGCTCGGCGAGGGCCGCCGCGAGCCGACGGGCGCCCACCAACCGTCGGGGCTCGACCGGCGCGTCGATGTGGAGGTCCTCCCCCCGCGCCGCGGCGAGGGTGGCCAGGACGGGCAGGGCCGCGGTGGCGGTGGGGTCGAGGAGGTCGCCCCGGTCCGAGGGCAGGCGCACCTCCAGCGGCGGTAGCTCGTCCGCGGCGGTGAGGTCGATGCGGACGACGATCTGCTGGTCGACGATCCGGATCACGGGGCGGTGGGCGCGCACGGGGGATCAACTTACGGGCTGCGGGCTTCCACCCCGGCGCGAAGGCGTCCGCGACGAGGGATCGACCGCGGCTCCGGTCGTCGTCGGTCCGCGACGACGGTTCGACCGCGGCTCCGGTCGTCGCCCGGCGGTACCGTCGTCGGCCATGGGTGCGCCGACCGACGCCGACCGCCGGGCCGTGGCCGACCTGCTCGGCCGCGAGCCCGACGGCGAGTTCGACGTCGTGGTCCGCCACGCCGACGGCGGGCCGGTCGTGATCCGCAACGCACCGGTGCTGCCGAGCGGACGGCCGATGCCGACCCGGTTCTGGCTGGTCGGCGAGCCCGAGCGCACCTGGGTCGGGCGCCTAGAGGCCGCGGGCGGGGTCGACCGGGCCGAGGCCGAGGTCGACGCGGAGGTGCTCGCCGCCGCCCACGACCTCCACGCCGCCGAGCGTTCCCGCGCCCTGCCACCCGGCCACGACGGGCCCCGGCCCTCGGGCGGCGTCGCGGGCACCCGCCGCGGTGTGAAGTGCCTGCACGCCCACTACGCCTGGTGGCTCGCCGGGGGCGCCGACCCCGTGGGCGAGTGGGTGGCCGACCACCTCGACGAGGTCGGCGGCGGCCGCCCCGGGGCAGGCGGCCCGGTGGTCCGCCCCGTCGGCCCGGCCGCGCCGGACCCGCCCGCGGAGGTCGGTCGAGCGGCAGGGTCCACGGCCGACCGGTCCGTGGCCGGGGAGCGCGTGGCCGAGCAGGCCGCGGGCGACGAGCTTCCGGCCGTCGAGCGACGGGTCGATGCCGTGGCCGACCGGCCCGCGGGGGACCGACCCGCGGCGCCGCGGCCGACCGGCGGCGGTGGATCGTGGTGAACGGGCGGGTCGCCGCCGTCGACTGCGGCACGAACTCCACCCGCCTGCTGGTCGCCGAGTCCGACGGGGCCGGTGGCCTGCGCACCGTCGAGCGTCTGATGACGATCACCCGCCTCGGCCAGGACGTAGACCGCACCGGTCGGCTGGCCGACGAGGCGATCGCCCGCACCCAGGCCACCCTCACCCGCTACCGGACGGTGATGGACGACCTGGGTGTGCCCGCCGGGCGGGTGCGCGTCGCGGCCACGTCCGCCGCCCGCGACGCGGCGAACCGCGACGAGTGGTTCGCCGCCGCCGAGGCGGTGGTCGGCGCCCGACCGGAGCTGCTCAGCGGCGAGGAGGAGGCCGAGCTGTCGTTCCTTGGCGCGGTCAGCGACCTGCCCGCGGACCGGGGCCCGTTCCTCGTGTTCGATCTCGGCGGGGGCTCGACCGAGGTCGCCGTCGGTGGCGACCGGGTCGAGGGCGCCCTGTCGCTCGACATCGGGTGCGTGCGCCTGACCGAGCGGTTCATCGAGAGCGATCCGCCCCGCCCCGAGGAGCTGACCGCGGCGATCTCCTACGCCGAGAGCTGGCTCGACGACGTGCTGCGGAAGCTGCCCGCCGTCGGATCGGTGCGCACGGTGGTCGGCCTGGCGGGCACGGTCAGCACCGTGGCCGCGGTGGAGATCGGCCTCGCCGAGTACGACCGCGACCGGATCCACCACTTCGTCCTCACCCGCGCCGCCGCCGAGGACGTGTTCCGCACCCTCGCCACCGAGGCCCGCACCGACCGGATCCACAACCCCGGGCTGGAGGAGGCGAGGGCCGACGTGATCATCGGCGGGTGCTGCGCGCTGGTGGCGATCTACCGGCGCCTGGGGCTCGACGAGGTGCTCGTGTCGGAGGCCGACATCCTCGACGGGATGGCCCTCGGGCTGGTCACGGGATGACGTCCCCGGTGCGGCGGAAGCGCCTGAACGCGTGCGACCGGGCGCGGCTACCGTCAGCCCCCGCTCGACCGCCAGAGGGGGTGTGCCGCCAGCCATGCGCCGTGAACGCACATCCGGACGGGCGCGGGGGAGCACGGTCGACACCGTGAGCGCCTCGACCTGGCAGCAGCCCCGATCGGTCGCCCTGTTCGGGCGGCGCGTCATGCTCCGGCCGCTCACCGTCTCCGACTTCGAGGCGTGGCGGGAGGTCCGAGTCCGCTGCCGTGACTGGCTGACCGTTTGGGAGCCGAGTCGGGTGCCGGGCTCGCCCGATCCGACGACCGACCGCGACGCGTTCGGCGTGCGGTGCGCGGCCCGCCAGCGCGAGCGGGCGCTCGGCTCGGGGTTCGGGTTCGGCGTGTTCCACGAGGGTCGCTTCCGCGGGGAGATCAACCTCAACACGATCCAGCGGGGCCCGTTCCAGAACGCCTACGTCGGCTACTGGATCGACGAGCAGGTGGCCGGGCTGGGGCTGATGCCCGAGTCCGTGGTGGTGCTCGCCCGCTTCGCGTTCGAGGAGCTGGGCCTCCATCGGATCCAGATCTCGATCATCCCGCGAAACGCGGCGAGCAGGCGGGTTCCCGACAAGCTCGGCATCCGGTCCGAGGGCGTCGCCGAGCGGTACCTGGAGATCAACGGCGTGTGGGAGGACCACGTCCGCTACGCCATGACCGCCGACGAGTGGGTCGCCCGCCGCGACGAGCTCGAGCGCACCTGGCTGGCCCCGCCCGGGTAACACCTGGGGTCGGAGGAAACCGTTACCGCGGTAACAGTTTTCCTCCGACCCCAGGTGTTACTCGTCGCGGACGACGGCGGGGGAGTGGCGGAAGAAGCGCTCGACGCCCTCGTGGTACCGGTACTCGTCGCTGCGGTCGCCGATGGTGTTGCGGAGCCGCACCGCCCGGATGAACGCCTCGGCGGCGCCGGCGGTGGTGTACCGGTAGGTGAACCCGGCATCCTTGAGCCGCCGGTTGTCGATGCCGCGGCCGTAGCGGAGCAGCACCAGCAGCTCGGGCGGGATGTCGACCCCGAAGCGCCGCAGGGGCTCGGCGGCCAGGTTGGTGCCGACGAAGGGCAGCGGGATGGTCGGCTTGCCGCAGATGCGGGCGATCTCGCTCCACGGCAGGAGCCCGTCGCCGCCGACGTTGAAGATGCCCGACGCCCCGTCGTTGATGCAGAACAGCAGCGACCGCACGACGTCGTCCTCGTGGACGAGCTGGAGCTGCGGGTCGAAGCCGAAGACCGAAGGCACCGCGGGGAGCCGCAGCGACTTGCTGAACGGCGTCGAGAGCTTCGGTCCGAGCACGTTGCTGTAGCGCAACAGGGCGACGTCGACGTGCGGGTTGTCGATGGCGAAGTCGCGGACGTAGCCCTCGACCTCGAGCAGGCTGCGCTCGATCTGCGTGCGCGCCGGGTTGCGGCGGGTGTCGGTCTCGGAGAACCACCGCGGGTCGCGGGGGCTCGACCCGTACACGAGGGCGGAGGACTTCACGACGACGGTGCGCACGGTGCTGCCCGCCGTCGACGCCGCCGCGAACAGGTTCATCGTGCCGATGACGTTGATCTCGTGGAGGCGTCGGCCGGTGGTGCGGGTGCTGTCGACGACGAGGAACGTGTGGACGATCGTGTCGACCTTGGTCGCCGACACGATCCGCGACAGGATCGAGTAGTTCTCGTCGGAGCGGACGTACTCGGTGCGCTCCAGGCGGACCTGCGGCTCGGTGGTGTCGAGGCCGATGACGACGTCGACGTCGGGGTCCTGTTCGAGCGCCTGGGCGAGGCGGCCGCCCCAGAACGAGCCGAGGCCGGTGACGAGGACGCGACGTCCCACGTCAGCCGAACCAGACCGAGGTGCGCTGCTGGAGCATGTCGTACAGCGCCTCCTGGATCGACTGCCGTACCGACTCGGCCTCCTCCATGATCCGGCTGCGCGAGTACCGCGGCTGGTCCGCGGGCACGTCGAACGTGACCGGTTCGAGCACGCGGATCCTGAACTTCGCCGGGAAGTAGGCGAGGGAGCCGAGCGGACCGAACGCGAGCATGTTGGCGGTGATCGGGAAGTAGGGGATGCCGAGCGCCTTGGCGACGGCGGGCACCCGGGCGAGGGTGGGCATCGACTCCTCGGCGCCGACGACCGCGATCGGGATGATCGGAACGCCGGCCCGCATGGCGATCTCGACGAAACCGCCCCGGCCGAAGCGGCGCAGCCGGTAGCGCTCGTCGTAGGTCTTGGCCGGGCCCTTGGTGCCCTCGGGGAACACGAGGGCGAGCTGGCCCTGCTCCCGCAGCAGCCGGTAGGCGTTGTCGGGCTGGGCGACCACCCCGCCGTTGCGGGCCCACAGGGTGCCGACGACCGGCACCGACCGGAAGAAGTGGTCGGCGAGGCCGTACACCGGCCGACCCATCTCGACCTCGATGCCGTGCATGATCGCCGGGGCATCGGACGGCAGGGCGGCGGCGTGGTTGGCGACGAGCAGGGCGCCGCCGTCGGCCGGGATGCGGTCCATGTGCTCCCACTCGACCCGGAACCACTTCTCGTAGAGGGGTGCGTAGAGGGTGCGGGCGAGGGAGCGCATCCGTTCGGACCGGCCCCACTCGTCGACGTCGCCGCGGCGGGGGTCGTCGAGCGGCTCCGGTTCGGCCACGGGCGGCAGGGAGACGGGGACGAGCGCCTTGGCGTCGCTGGCCTTGGTGGGCCGAGCCATCGCGGCAGCGTACCGCTGCCCCCGCGCCCCGTCCCCCTCCGTGCCCGGCGACGATCGGAATCGGGTTCGATCCATCCTCGGGACGTGGTCGGTGGGGCGGCTCTACGCGTCGGCGAGGTGGGCGCGGCCGACGTCGCAGGTGTCGAGCAGGCGGCACCAGCGGCAGACCGCCGAGGGACGGCGCTCCGGTTCGAGCTGGCGTTCGCGGAGGGCGACGATGCGGGTGACGCCGTCGACGACGCGGGCGGCCGCGGCGTGGAGCACGTCCTCGTCGACCGGGTCGACGTGGATCGCGCCGGAGTCGAGGTACGACGTGGCCACCGCCCTCGGCGGGACGCCGATGCGGAGCGCCTCGACCAGGGCGTAGAAGCGGCCGTCGTCGCGGTGGTGGACCGCGAACCCGCCGGTCTTGAAGTCGACGACCACCCGGCCGGCCCGTCCGCCGTCGGGCCGGCCCAGGCCGAGGTCGACCCGTCCGGCGAGCACGATGCGCCCCCCGAGCAGGTCGGCCCGCACCGGCAGCTCGGTGACCGGGCGCCACGCCGGCTTCAGCGGCGGCCAGACGTCCTCGAAGGACTGGACCTTGGCGATCGCGGCCGCCCGCACCTCGGCCCGGTCGTCCTCGTCGCAGGTCCGCAGCCAGTCGGCCATCCAGGCGTCGCTCTCGGTGAGCCGGTCGAGGGCGATGTCGACCAGCTCGGCGGGCGCAGCGGGTTCGCGCCGGTTGATGCCGAGCTCGATCGCCTTGTGGGCGACCGACCCGCGGACCGTGGCCGGCGACGCCTCGAACGAGGGATCGTCGTCGTCGGCGAGCCACCGCGCCTCGCAGCCGTGGACCCCGGCGAGCGCGTGCTTGCTGACCCGCATCGGCCGGTCGGTCGACAGGGCGACGGCGACCTCCGACAGATCGCCCTCCAGGTGCTCGCGGAGGCGGCGGCGCAGGCCCTGGTCGTACTCGGGCCAGGTGTCGCGGGGCGCGGTGAGGCGGTCGAGGGTCTCGCGCTGGGCCGGGTTCAGCGCATCGTCCCGCGGCTCGGTGGCGGCGTCGGGCGAGGGATCTCGGGGTGGCTCTTGCGGCGGGTCGGTCATGGGCGGGACGGGGGTCGGCGGTGTCGGTCGGAGCCCGTCGCGTGGGTGGCCCCGGCCTCACTGTCACAGGGGGTCGTCAGAATCACACCCATGGAAGCATCCGCCGTGCACTTCTCCTCCGCCGCCCGCCTCATCGGCGACGCGGCGCGGGCCCG
>JAAYBP010000155.1 GCA_012730075.1 Acidimicrobiales bacterium
AGCTGGGCGTGCTCGACCGACCCGGACGCCCCGGTCGCCTCGAACGCGTCGAGCGCCACCGCGTTGGCCCGGTCGCCGATCGCGTGCACCGCGGCGTGCAGGCCGCCCGCGTGGGCGCGGCCCAGTAGGTCGGCGAGCTCGGACGCCGTGACGTTGGGGGCCCCGGCCGCCCGGTCGTCGCCGGGGGAGCCGTCGGTGTAGGGGTCGCAGCACCACGCGGTGCGGGTGCCCATCGACCCGTCGGCGATGACCTTCAGCGGCCCCATGGTGGCGAGCCCCTCACCGCCGGGCAGTCCCTCGCCGGTGCGGAACCCGGCCGCGAGCACCTCGTCGAGCTGGTGGGGGTACACGCCGGCGCGCACCCGTAGCGCCCGCTGGCCCCGGGCGACGAGCGCGGGCCATGCCCGGAAGGCCGCGTCGAACTCGAGGTCGACCAGGCCCACGAGGCCGCGCGCGCTGAGCCGGGCGATGGCGGCGTCCACCTCGGCTTCGGTGGGCTCGACGCCGGGCAGGGTCGCGAGGGCGCCGAAGATGGCGAACCACTCGTTCTCGGCCAGGGGGTCGGTGCGTGGCTCGAGGCCGAAGTGCGCCAACGCGGCGGAGTTCAGCCAGCCGTTGTGGGCGTCCCCGGCGATGACGACGACGGGGCGCCCGCCGGTGACGGCGTCCAGTTCGGCGACCGTGCCCACGCGCGGCCAGGGTGCCGAGCGGTACCCGAACGCGACCATCGCCCGGTCGTCGCCCGCGCGGTCGGCCAGCGCCGCGGCGATCCGCGCGCAGACCTCCTCCGGCCCGGCGGTGCCGGCGACGTCGACCCAGGTGGTGGACCGCACCCACTGCAGGAAGTGCACGTGGGCGTCCCACAGCCCGGGGACGAGGAACGAGCCCGCGGTGTCCAACACCGCCTCGTCGACCGACGCGGCCAGGGCGGGCCCGACCTCGACGATGACGCCGTCGCGGATGCGCACGTCGGCGGGGACGGAACCGCCCTCGTCCACGCCCACCACGCGCCCACCGCGCACCAGCACCGAACCCGACACAGCACTCACTCCCATCGAGGGACCAGCGTAGGCCGCGCGTCTGACAGGCTGGGCGCATGCTCGACCGCGTCCACGCCGCCGCCCTCGCCGACCGCCTGCGTTCCGCCGGCTACACGCTGGAGGAGGTCACCGACCGCCTCGGCGCCGAGGCCACCGACGCGCTCGCGCGCAACACGACGCTCGCGGCACGCGACGCCCTGGGCGACGCGGCCGACGCGCAGGCGGCGCTGGTGCGGATGTTCCTGCTCCACGACACCGTCTCCCCGGACGCCGCGGGCGCGGCCCTCGGCGACCTGGGCCCGCTGGAGGAGGCCGGGATCGTGGCGGCCACCTCCGACGGCGTCCGCGCGGGGCTGGAGGTGCGCCCCTACGCGGCGGCCGGTGCCGGTGTGGACTTCTCCGGCTGGATCGCCAACGACCTGATCCCGATCCTCGACGGGCGCCTGGGCCGGTCGCGGCCCGACTACGTGCTGGGGGCGTCCCCGGCGTCGACGACGCTGGCGCAGATGACGATCCGTCGCCCGGTCGCCCGCGCGCTCGACCTGGGGACGGGCTGCGGGATCCAGAGCCTGCTGCTCGCCGGGCACGCCGACCACGTGGTCGCCACCGACCTCAACCCGCGGGCGGTCGCGATGGCCGGGCTCACCGCGGGGCTGAACGGGCTCGACCTCGACCTGCGCACGGGCTCGCTGTACGAGCCGGTCGCCGACGAGAAGTTCGACCTGATCGTCACCAACCCGCCGTACGTGATGAGCCCGCCCACGGGCGAGCGGCTGGTCTACCGCGAGGGGCTGTTCAGCGCCGACGAGCTGGTGCGGCGGGTCGTCGTCGAGGGGGCCGACCGCCTCGCGCCCGGCGGGGTTCTGCAGGTGCTCGGCAACTGGGCGGTCACCGACGACGAGGACTGGACCGACCGCCTGCGCGGCTGGATCGACCCCACCGGCTGCGACGCGCTGGTGCTGCAGCGTGAGCACCTCGACCCGTACGAGTACATCGAGGTGTGGCTCAACGACGCCGGGCTGGTCGGAACCGACGAGTACGCCGCCCGCTACCGCGCGTGGCTCGACTACTTCGACGCGCTCGGCATCACCGGCGTGGGTATGGGCTGGATCATGCTGCACCGGTCCGGCAGCACCACCCCCGACGTGCGCCTGGAGGAGTGGCCGCACGCGGTGCACCAGCCGCTCGGCGAGGCGTTCGCCGCCCACCTCGCGGGGGTCGCGGCCGCCACCTCGGACGCCGACCTCCTCGCCCGCGCCTGGCGGCTCGACGAGCGTGTCGACGTCGAGACCCTCGGCCGGCCCGGCGCCGAGGACCCCGAGCACATCGTCTACCGCCAGCGGTACGGCTTCGGCCGTGCGGTGGAGGTCGACACCGCCCTCGGCGCGGTGCTGGGCGCATGCGACGGCGACTTGACGGCCGCCCAGATCGTGGGCGCGGTGGCGTCGATCCTCGAGGTCGACGCCGACGCCCTGGCCGCCGAGGTCGTGCCGCGCCTGCGGCAGTTGGTCGTCGAGGGCTACCTCGCCCCGGCCTAGTTCACCGGGCTCTCGCCGAGGGTGAGCACGCCGGTGTGCCGGACGCCGTCGGCGTCGGTCCACGCGAGCCCGACCCGGCGTCCGGGTTCGAGGCCGCCCAGCGCGGCGGCGAGCTCGGCCTGGTCGGTCACGGCCGCCCCGTCGAGCGCCGTGATCGTCGACCCGGGGGTGATGCGCGCACCGGCGGCCGGCCCGCCCTCGGCCACACCGACGACGTGGACGCCGCGGGCCGGGGCCACGCTGATCCCCAGCCAGGCCCTCGGACCGACCTTCGTGCTGCCCGCGTCGGTGCCGCTGCGGATCTGGTCGACCACGGCGAGGGCGTCCGCGATGGGAACCGCGTAGCTGGCGGTGGTGACGGCGGTGCCGACGCGGCCGCGGGTCCCGCGCGGGCCCCGGGTCACGGTCTGCGCGCCGGCGGTCGTCATGCCGACGACCTCGCCCTGCGCGTCGAACATCGGGCCGCCCGAGTCGCCGGGTACGGCGCCGGCGTCGGTCTCGATCACGCCGGTGAGGGTCTCGGTGCCGCCACTCTCGTCGGCGACGGTGACCTGCTGGTCGAGGGCGGTCACGTGCCCCGCGGCGTCCACGAGCTCGCCGCCACCGGAGGCGTTGCCGACGGCCAGGAGCGGGTCGCCGACGGCCAGGGCGTCCCGGTCGGGGGTGATGGTGGCCAGGCCCGCGGCGTCCGTGAGCTGCAGCAGGGCCACGTCGCGGGCGGCGTCGTGGCCGACCACGGTGGCGGCGTAGCTGGCGCCGGTGG
>JAAYBP010000156.1 GCA_012730075.1 Acidimicrobiales bacterium
AGCCAGCCCGGCATGGTCTCGGGGTCGACGTAGATGTTGCTGCCGAAGGTCAGCGGGAAGAGGATCATCATCGACGTCCCCATGACCGCCTTCTCGGTCTCCAGCGCGAGCCCGAGGAGGGTCCACACCCACGACACGGCGAACGCGAACGCCAGCAGCACGGCGACGCCCGCCAGGACGCCGACCGGGCCACCCCCGGGCCGGAAGCCGAGCACGACGCCGAGCGTGATGATGACGACCGACGAGATCGCGTAGCGGACCGCGTCCCCGAGCAGCGCCCCGACGATCGCCCCGGGTCGCCAGCTGGGCAGCGACCGGAACCGGTCCGACACGCCCTTGGCCATGTCGTTGTTCAGGCCGACGCCCGTGTACATCGTGATCATCAGCACGCTCGACACGAGGATGCCGGGCACGAAGGTCTGCACGTAGTCGCGAACGGACCCGCCGAGGGCCCCGCCGAAGAGGAAGCTGAACAGCAGCAACATCATCACCGGGAACATCGTCACGTCGAACAGCTGCTCGGGGACGTGCTTGATCTTCAGCAGGGCCCGCCAGCCGTGGGTGAGGCTCGAGGCCACGCGGCCGGGAGGGGTCGGGCGCTCGCCGGAGGCGAGCACGGCCAGGACCGATGCCTCGCTGATGCGGACCGGGGTCTCGCCGGTCGGTTCGTGGACGGTGGTGCTCACTTCGGGGCCTCCTCGCGGATCATGGGGTCGGTGCGGTCGGTCGGGTCGGTGTGATCGGTCGGGTCGGTGTGATCGATCGGGTCGGTCGTGGCCGAGCCGGTGAGGTCGACAGGGTGGGTGGGGCGTCCGGGTTCGGTGGGCGTCGCCGAACGGTCGGTCAGGGCCAGGAACACCTCGTCGAGGCTGGGTCGGCCGAGTTCGAGGTCCCCGACCGCGATGCCGGCGGCGCCCAGTGCGATCAGGGCGTGCCCGACCCGCTCGGCGTCGTCGATCCGAGCGGTGACGGCGGTGGGATCGGCGCCGACCTCGACGTCGACGCCGAGCGATTCGGCGAGGACGCGGACGGCGGCGAAGCGCTGGTCGGGGTCGACCACGCGCACGTGGAGGGTTCCGCCGCCCACCGACGCCTTCAGCTCGGCGGGCGTGCCCTCGGCGATCACCCGGCCGTGGTCGATCACCGCGATCCGGTCGGCGAGCTGGTCGGCCTCGTCGAGGTACTGCGTCGTCAGCAGCACGGTGGTGCCGCCGGCGACGAGGGCCCGCACGATGTCCCACACCTGGTTCCGGCTGCGCGGATCGAGGCCGGTGGTGGGCTCGTCGAGGAACAGCACGTCGGGGGTGACGACGAGGCTGGCGGCGATGTCGAGCCGTCGACGCATGCCGCCCGAGTAGTGCTTGACCTGACGGTCGGTGGCCTCGGCGAGGCCGAAGGCGGCGATCAGCTCGACGGACCGGGCGCGGGCCGCCCGTCGGCCGAGCCCGAGGAGGAGGCCGATGAGCACCAGGTTCTCGTCGCCGGTCAGGTCCTCGTCGAGGCTGGCGAACTGCCCGGTGAGGCTGACCCGGGCGCGCACCGCGTCGGCGTCGCGGACCACGTCCAGGCCGAGGAGGCGCGCCTCGCCGGCGTCGGGGATCGCGAGCGTGGCCAGCATGCGGATCGTCGTCGTCTTGCCGGCGCCGTTGGGGCCGAGCACGCCGTACACGCCGCCGCGGGGCACGGTGAGGTCGAGGTGGTCGACGGCCACGTTGTCGCCGAACCGCCTCACCAGGCCGCGGGCCTCGATCGCGGGCGCACCGGCGGGGGCGGCGGTCGCCGACGGTTGGTGGTCGGTACGGGGCGTCGGGTGGGCGGGGGCGGCGGTCGTCGCCGTCGGATCGGTGAGCGTCATCGGACGGGCCTCCTGGTCGGGTTCGATGGTCACGCCCGGTAGGCGCCAGATCGGATCTGGCACCCGCCAGACCGCCCCTGACCAGCCGTTCTGGCGCGCGAAACCCGCCCGGGAGGGCGGGATACGCGCGCCGGTTCGGTCCAGGAGCGGCCGGGTGCCGGTAGGTTCGGCAGCCCGCCGGAGGGACCGGCGGCGAGGAGGCCCACGTGGTGACCACGCTCGTCGGACGGGACCGGCCGGTGGCCCGGTTGCGCGCCGAGCTGGACCGCACCGTGGCCAGCCACGGCGGAGTGGTCCTCGTCACGGGTGAGGCCGGGATCGGGAAGTCCGCCCTCGTCCGCGACCTGGTCGGCACGGCGCGGGACTCCGGTGCCGGAGTGGCGGTGGGCACCTGCTGGGACCGCGACGACGCACCGGGACACTGGCCGTGGGTACAGGTGGTCCGCGCCCTGATCGACGGAGCGGCGGGGTGGGCCGATGCCCGCGCCCAGGCCGGCGCCGAGCTCGACGCCTGGCTGACCCCCGGCGGCGGTGACCTCGGAGGCCTCGTCGGGGACGAGTTCGCGCTCCACGACAGCGTCACCACCCTCCTGGTCGCCCTGGCCCGCCGTCGCCCAGCCGTGGTGGTGCTGGAGGATCTCCACTGGGCCGACGAGGCCAGCCTCCGCCTGCTCGACTTCGTCGCCCGGCACGCGTGGTACGAGCGCCTGCTGATCGTCGGCACCTACCGCGACGTCGAGGTCGACGCGCCGGGGCACCCCCTCGGTCCGGCGATGGCCGACCTGGCCGCCCGGGCGACGACGATCACGCTGACCGGACTGGCCCGCGAGGAGGTGGCCCGGCTGGCGGCGGACCTCGGCGCCGCCCCGACCGACGAGGAGGTCGACGAGCTGCACCGGCGCACCGGGGGCAACCCGTTCTTCGTCGAGCAGACGCTCCGCCTGTGGGCGGGCCAGGGCGCGGCGGCGACCATCCCGCCCGGCGTCCGCGACGCGGTCGCCCGACGGCTGGCGCAGCTCCCCGCTCCGAGCGTCGACGCCGTGCGCACCCTGGCCCTGCTCGGCCACCGGGTCGACCGCGCCGTGCTCGCCGCCGCCACGGGCACCGACGACGGCGCCCTCGCCGAGGTCCTCGGCCCGGCGGCGACCGCCCGCCTGGTCGACGCCGACGGCGACGGGTGGTCCTTCGTGCACGACCTGGTCCGCGAGACCCTGCTCGACGACCTCGACGCCGCCGACGCCCGCCGACGCCACGCCGTCCTGCTCGACCGCCTGTCGGCGCCCGCGCTCGACGGGCTCGTCACCCCCGGCGATCGCGCCCACCACGCCCACGCCGCCGGCGAGGAGGTCGAGGCGGAGCGACGGATCGGCGCGCTCGTCGCCGCTTCGCGCGACGCGGCGTCGCGGATGGCGCTCGACGAGGCGACCGGCCACCTCCGCCGGGCGCTGGATTCCACCTCGGCACCCGACGCGCGGGTCTTCACCCTGGTCGAGCTGGGCTGGCTCGAGCTGCGCGCCGGCGACCTCGCGTCGGCCCGCTCCCGGTTCCGGGAGGCCTCCGCGCTCGCGCTCGTGCTCGACGACGACGGCCTCCTGACGAGGGCCTGCCTCAGCCTGCGGGCGACGGTGTGGCTCGTGCCCGACCCCGCTGATCCCGCCGCGGTGGACTCGCTGATCGAACAGGCGCACGACCGGCTGGTCGTCGACCGGGGTCGCCCGAGCACCGCCGTCACCGCGTGGGACCGCGAGCGGGAGCTGACCGACGCGGCGCTGGAGATGTGCCGCCGCTCGGGAGACGACCGTGCGCTCTGGGATGCGCTGAACGCCCGCCACGATTCGATCTGGGCGCCGGGAACCGCGGTCGAGCGGCTGGCGCTGGACGACGAACTGGTGGCCCTGGCCCGGCGGCACCGCGACGTCGGGCGCGAGGTCGAGGCCCGTCAGCTCCGCCTCGGCGACCTGGTCGAGACGGGGGATCCGGCCGCGCACGACGAACACGCCGCGCTCCAGGCACTGGTCCTCGGCCTCGACTCGGCGTGGAACCGGGCGCTCGGCCGGTGGTCGGCGGCGACGATGGACGTGCTCGCCGGGCGCTTCGACGAGGCCCGGAGCCGCATCGACGAGGTGATGGGGATCGACCGTGACGCGCTGGTGGGCCACGCGGACGTGGCGGTCATGGTGCTCCAGGTCCGGTGGGAGATCGAGTTGCTCCAGGGTCGCGACGAGGCGGTCGAGGCGCTCCTCGCCGAGGCCGCGGCCGTTCACCCGTACCCGGATCTGCTGCGGGCGCTCACCGCCGTCGAGAGGGGGGAGGCGGATCGAGCCGACCGGCTCGTCCGATCGCTCGTGAAGGAGCCGGTGGCGGGCGACCGGTGGTTCGCCCCGTTGTGGCTCCGGCTCCGGGCGGGGACCGCCGCTCTCCTGGGCGACCGGGACGCGGCCGCGGCTGTCGCCGCCGACCTCGCCCCGCTCCGTGGCCACTGGGTACTCCCCGCCCAGGGCGTCGTCGGCGGGCCGTACTCGCTGTGGGCGGCGGTCACGGGCGCGGTCGCCGCGCCCGGCCCCGAAGCCGTGGCCGACCTGCTCGGCGCGGCGGCCGAGGCCGACCGGCTGGGGGCCCGGGTGTGGTCGGTGCGGGCGCGGCTCGCCGCCGCCCGGGCGGGCGCGGCGCACCGGGCCACCGCGGAGACGAGCCACGGCGACCCGACCGCGGCGTTCGGCGGGGTCGATCTCGGCGAGCTGTCCACCGAGGCGCGGGAGTTGGGCCTCGCCCGCGCCGTCGCGGCGATCGCGGCACTCGTCAACACGCCGGATCCCGATCGACGGGCCGCGCCCGCGTCGGGTGGATCGCCGGGCCCAACACCGTCGCCGGACGGTCCCGAGGGCGATCCGGACGCCATCGAGCACCCGGGCGGCTCCGACGACGCCGCGCCCGTCCTTCGCCGCGAGGGCGACGTCTGGGAGCTGCGCTACGGGGGGACCACGGCGCACCTACCCGACGCCAAGGGGCTGCGGGACCTGCACACGCTGATCGGTCGGCCGGGCATGGGGGTGCGGGCCGTAGACCTGCTCGACCCCGAGGCCGGCGCGGTCGGTCGGGCCGCCCGCACCTTCGGCGGCGACGCGGTCCTCGACGAGCGAGCCAAGGCCGCGTACCGCACCCGGCTCGACCAGCTCGACGGAGCGATCGACGCCGCCGTCGCCCGCGGCCAGGACGACCGCGCCGCCGACCTCGACCGGGAGCGGGCGGCGCTGATCGAGGAGTTGCGCCGGGCCACCGGTCTGGGCGGCCGTGCCCGCCGTCTGGGCGACGACGCCGAGCGGGCCCGGAAGGCGGTCCGCGAGCGGGTCCGCGACACGATCCGACGCATCCGGCGGGTCCACCCGGAACTGGCTGCGCACCTCGACGCGACGGTGCACACCGGCGCCACGTGCCGCTACGAGCCGGACCCACCGACCGGCGGTCGCCGGTGACCGGAGCCTGGCCTCGCCGGTGACCCCGTCGTGGCGGGGGTACGTTCGCCGCCATGCAGCGCTACGGCATGACCATCCCGTTCGACGGCATCCCGCTCCACGCCCAGCGCGAGGCGATCGTCGAGCTGGCCGACCGCGGCTACACCGACGTGTGGTCGAGCGAGGCGAACGGGGCCGACGCCTTCACGCCGCTCGCCCTGGCGTCGGTGTGGGCGCCGTCGCTGCGGCTCGGCACCGCGATCGTCCCCGCCTACACCCGGGGGCCGGGCACGCTCGCCCAGTGCGTCGCCTCCCTCGCCGACGCCGCGCCCGGTCGCCTCGCGTTCGGCATCGGCACGTCGTCGGACGTGATCGTCGAGCGCTGGAACGACATCGAGTTCACCGAGCCGTACCGCAAGGTGCGTGACACGGTCCGGTTCCTGCGGGCCGCCCTGACCGGCGAGAAGGTCGTCGCCGAGTACGACACGTTCTCGGTGAAGGGCTTCAAGCTCGGCGTCGTGCCCGAGGAGCAGCCGCGCATCCTCATCGCCGCACTGCGCGAGGGGATGCTCCGCCTGGCGGGCCGCGAGGGCGACGGGGCGATCATCAACTGGCTGAGCGCGGACGACGTCCGCCGGGTGGTCCCCCACGTGCACGCCGGGGGCGAGGGCAAGGAGGTCGTCGCCCGGATCTTCGTGGCGCCGACCACCGACGCCGACACGGTGCGAGCCATGGGCCGCTACGCCATCGCCGCCTACCTCAACGTGCCGGTGTACGCGGCGTTCCACGAGTGGCTGGGCCGCGGCGAGGTGCTCGGCCCGATGTGGGAGCACTGGAAGGCTGGCGACCGCAAGGCCGCCCTCGCCGCGATCCCCGACGATGTGGTCGACCAGCTCATCGTCCACGGGTCGCCCGAGGAGTGCCGGGAGCACGTAGGCCGCTACGTCGAGGCCGGCGTCACCTGCCCGGCGCTCGCCGTGCTGCCCTTCGGTCTCGACCCGGTGCAGGCGGCACGCGACCTGGCCCCTGGCTGAGATCCGCGCCCACGCGACTCCCTGCAGGGCGGCCGGGGGACCGGTAGCGTTCACGCCCGTCGATTCGAGGGGGGCCCATGGCCGCGACGACCACCGAATCCGTCCGACCGGGCCCGGCGCCCGCCGCTGCGCCTCCGGACCGACGTCCCGCCGGGGCGGCGCCCGCCGCCGCGCTCGTGTTCGCGGGGGCGTCGGCGGCGGCGGGGATCGTCCACCTCGCGATGACCCCCGGCCACGTCGCCGAGTGGGCCACCGAGGGGCGGTCGTTCGCCGTCGTCGGCCTCGCGCAGCTGGCGGTCGCCGCGCTCGCGATCGGACGGGCCCGCCGGTGGGTGTTCGTCGCCGGGGCCGTGCTGAACGGCGCCGCCGCGGCCGCCTGGGCGTGGAGCCGCCTCTGGGGCCTGCCCTTCGGGCCGGCGGCCGGCGACGCCGAGCCGGTCGGCGGGCTCGACGCGCTGACCGCGGCGGCCGAGGTGCTGGCCGTGGTGGCCGCGGTCGTCGTCGTGCTCGCGGTGGACCGACGTGGCGTCGCCGCCTCGGCCGCGGTCGCATCGGCCGGCCGGTTCGGCGGCACCGGCTTCCCGCTCGGGAGCGTCGCCGG
>JAAYBP010000157.1 GCA_012730075.1 Acidimicrobiales bacterium
GCCGCCCGCTGGATGAACCGCTGGAAGCCCGCCCTCAACGCCTTCGCCATCACCTTCGAAGGCCGACTCTTCACCACCACCCACTAGAACCGCCAACCCCGGTTACACCGTTCTCTTGACAGTCCCAGGACCAGCAGGAGCCGCCCCGAAGGGCGGCTCCTGCGGCGGTCCTGTCGACCGAGTTGGCGGAGAGGGTGGGATTTGAACCCACGGGCGGGGTGAACCGCCACCTCCTTAGCAGGGAGGCCCGATCGGCCTGACTCCGGCACCTCTCCGTGATCTTGAGCGTCCGATGCTAACCGGCGACGGCCCGGTGGGGGCACGCCGGTAGCTTCGGCCCGTGGCAGCGCGCGCCGAAGCGGCCGGTGGGGGCGACGGGGCCCGGCCCCCCCGACCGCGCGTGCGGCGCCCGGCGGACGCGGCGATCGTCGGGGTGCTGGTCGCGGGGATCCTCGCGGTCAGCGTGTCGCCGATCATCGCCCGGGCCGGGCTCGACGCCGTCGACGGCGCGGGCACCGGGGCCGGGGTGCTCCTGGCGTTCGGCCGCCTCGCCGTCACCACCGCGATCACGCTGCCGGCCTGGCGGGGCACTCGCCGCGCGCCCGCGGGAACGGGACGGGGCGTGCTGCCCGAGGGCACCGGCGGACGGGCCACCCTGGCGGGGGTGCTGCTCGGGGTGCACTTCGGGACGTGGCTGCCGTCGCTGGCGTTCACGTCGATCGCGGCCAGCACGTCGATCGTCACCACCGGCCCGGTATGGGTCGTCCTCATCCTCTGGATCGGCCGGGGCGAGCGGCCCACCGCGGCCACGGCGTCGGGCGTGGCGGTGGCCGTCGGCGGGGGCATCGTGCTCGCCCTCGGTGACGTCGACGGCCTCCAGGCGGGGGCGAACCCGGCGCTCGGCAACGCCCTCGCCCTGGTCGCCGCGGTCAGCTACGCCGCCCACCTGCTCCTCGCGCGGGAGGTGCAGGCCCGGGGCCTCGGGCTGTGGCGGTGGAACACGATCGTCGCGGGCATCGGCGCGCTCACCCTCGCCCCGCTCGTGGCGCTGACCAGCGGCGCCGACGCGCCGTACCCGGTGAGGTTCTGGGTGGCGGTCGTCGGCCTCGCCCTCGTGTCGCAGGTGGTCGGGCACTCGTCGCTGGCGTGGTCGGTGCAGTGGCTCAGCCCGACGCTCGTGTCGGTGCTGATCCTGTTCGAGCCGGTGCTGTCGACCCTCGCCGCGGTCGTCCTCTACGACGAGGTGCCCGGGGCGGCGGTCGTCGTCGGCGGGCTGGTGCTCGTGCTCGGCGTCGGGCTCACGATCGCGGCGGAGCGCCGCCGGCCCGCGCCGCTCGCCGCGTGACGGCGGGCGGTCAGGCCCGGCGGCGGGCGACCACGTCGACCGGGGGGCGCCCGGCGTCGAGGCCGCGGCGCTCGTAGACCGTCACCGGACGCTCGACGAGCGGACCCGGGTCGGCCACCACCTCCAGTCGCGGCTCGGCGGCGATCGCGGCCCGCACCGCCCCGGCGTAGTCGGGCCAGTCGGTGGCGACGTGCAGCCACCCGCCCGGCGGCACCACGTCGGCGACCCGGGCGACGAACTCCGCGCCGACGAGGCGACGCTTGTGGTGACGGGCCTTCGGCCACGGGTCCGGGAAGAGCACGCGGACCGCGGTGACGTCGCCCGGCTCGAGGTCGGCGAGGACCCGACGGACGTCGGCCTCGACGATCCGCAGGTTGTCGACGCCCGCCGCCTCGACCGCCGCGAACGCCGCCGCCAGGCTCGGCCGGTGCACCTCGACCGCCACCACGTCCTGGTCGGGATGGGCGAGGGCCCACGCGATCGTCGCGTCGGCGGCCCCGACCCCCACGTCGAGCAGACGGGGGGCGTCCCGTCCGAACGCGGCGACGAGGCGGTCGCGCCACGGCCCGCCGTCGTCGGCGTCGAGGCCGAGCGTCGGGGCGAGGCGGGCGATGGTGGCGTGCTTGGCGGGCGTCATCCGGCCCCGCCGCCGCGTGGTGTCGACCGCGTCCGGGCGCGGCCGGTCCAGGCGCGCCCGGTCGGCCCGCGGTTCCGGCCCGGCGGCCGTCGAGGGGGTGACGTCGGTGTCGATGCCGAGAGCGTGCCACCCGCCGTCGTCCGCCGACGCCTCGGCGCCGCAGGTCCCGATGGTGCCCGGAGCGTCGCCGGACAGGAACCGCTTCCGACACGGCCACCGGACAGGTCTGTCCGCCCACTGCGCCAGAAGGGCGACGGCCGACCGGCGGATCCGTTCCGACACAGCCATCGGACGGATGTGTCCGCCCGCTGCGTCAGAAGGGCGACGACCGCCTACCGACGGCCGACGCCTCCGGGCGTGGACAAGGTGGCTGACGCCGAGCGCGACGCCGGGCGCGCGGGGTGGTCAGGGGCCGAGGCGGAGGGCGGCGGCGGAGGTGCCGACCGCGGCGTCGGGCCAGGTGAGGCGGAGGTCGTCGCCGACCGCCTCGACCGGGACCGGGCCGTGGCCGAGCAGCTCGGCGGGGCGGGCGGCGAGCGGCGCGAGCCCCGGGATCGTGACGGTCGCGCCCGGGTCCGGCACCCGGAGCAGCACCGCGAACACCGACCCACCGCCCTGGGTGAAGCGGACGTCGACGCCCTCGGCCGTCGTGCCCTCGGCCCGCACCCACGGCCGGGTGCCGACCAGGGCGTCGCCGGCGCGGCCGATCCACTCACCCAGCGCGTCGAGGCGGACGGCCTCGCGGTCGAGGATCCGGCCGCCGGCGTCGGGCCCGACGTTGAGCAGCAGGTTGCCGTTCTTGCTGACGGCGTCGACGAGGCCCCGCACCAGCTCGTCGGGGTCGACCAGGCGGTCGTCGGGCTCGGCGCGGTTCAGGCCGAAGGCGGTGCCCATCCCGCGCGTCGTCTCCCACTTGCCGGTGCGGGCCTGGGGCGGCGAGGCGTACTCCGGGGTCGTGAAGTCGGCCAGGGCCAGCGGCGCGGCCTGCACCGTCTGCTCGGGGAGGCGGGGCAGGGCGGCGGCGACCGCCCGGTTCAGCACCCGCCGCACCTGCGGTCGGTCGATCACCGGCGGGGGCGGCGACCAGCGGTCGTTGGTGGTGCCGTCGGGGACCCGCTCGTAGTAGTGGGTGAGGAAGGCCCGCAGGTCGAAGCCGCGGGGCGCGCCGATGTCGCTCCACACCACGCTCGGGCGGTAGCGGTCGACCAGCTCCCGGAGGTGGGCGTCGACGTAGGCGACGTAGCCGGGGTCGCGGGGGATGGCGGCGAGCATGTCGAGCGGCTCGGCGATCGGCGTCGGGTCCCACGTCCAGTCGAGGCCCACCGAGTAGTAGGTGCCGAACCGCAGGCCACGGGCGCGCACGGCGGCGGCCAGCTCGCCCACCAGGTCGCGGGGGCAGTTCCACCCGGGCGCGTGCGGGTTCCCGACCTCGGTCGGCCAGAGGCAGTAGCCGTCGTGGTGCTTGGTGACGAGGACGACGTAGCCGGCGCCGGCCCGGGCGAAGGCGTCGGCCCAGGCGTCGGGGTCCCAGCCGTCGAGCCCCGCCTCGAAGTCGGTGCGGAAGTCCTCGTAGGGCGCGTCGCCGTAGGTGTCGGCGTGGTGGCGGGCGGTCGGGCTGCCGGGGATGCGCCGGGCGTTGTCGTACCACTCGGCGTAGGGCAGGCGGGCGCCGAGGTCGGCGGGCGTCTCCCGGACGACGTCAGGCATCGTCTTCCCGGGCGGCAGCACCGGCGCCCACGCCGGCACCGAGAACACACCCCAGTGGATGAAGATGCCGAGCTTGGCGTCCTCGAACCAGGGCGGCACCCGGTGACCCGGGATGCCGCCGCGCCTGCGTCTGCCCACGTCCGCACCTCCGGGTCGCTCCTCGGGTCGGCGGAGCGTAGGACCTCCAGCGGCAGCCGACACCCGGGCGACACCGGGGCGACACCCGGAACCCGGTACCGGGTGTCGTGGGGATAGGGTCGCCGGCCACCCGCGGACGGGAGATGACCATGCACGTCGAGGAGGCGCGAGCGGGCGGGGACGCGGCGGGGCCCGACGTCGCCATCGGGGTCGCCGCCGCGGTGCGGACGTCGGTCACCGGGGTCGTGCGCGGCAAGGACGACGTCGTCGACGTGGCGCTGGTCGCCCTCCTGTCGGGGGGTCACCTCCTCGTGGAGGACCTCCCCGGCACCGGCAAGACGCTCCTCGCCAAGAGCCTCGCCGTCGCCCTCGGCGGCACGTTCGGCCGGGTCCAGTGCACGCCGGACCTGCTCCCGTCGGACATCACCGGCACGAGCGTGTTCGACCCCGCTACCGGGTCCTGGACGTTCCGCCCCGGACCGCTCTTCGCCCACGTCGCCCTCGTCGACGAGATCAACCGGGCGTCGCCGCGCACCCAGAGCGCCCTCCTCGAACCGATGGAGGAGCACCAGGTCACCGTCGACGGCACCACCCACCCCCTCCCCGAGCCGTTCTTCTGCATCGCCACGCAGAACCCGCACGGCCAGGTCGGGACGTTCCCGCTGCCCGAGAGCCAGCTCGACCGCTTCGCCCTCGTCACCACCATGGGGCTGCCGGGCCGCGACGCCGAGCGGGAGATCCTCGTCGGCGCCGGCGGGCTCGACGCGCTCGACCGGACCACCGCGGCCACCGACCCGACGGCGGTCCGCGCCGCCCAGGCGGCGGTGCGCCGGGTGCACGTGGCGCCGCCGCTCGTCGAGTACGTGCTCGACCTCGTCGACGCCACCCGCACCGACCCCGCCCTGGCCACCGGGGCGTCGCCCCGCGCCGCGCTCGGCCTGCTCCACGCCGCCCAGGCCCTCGCCGTGGTCCGCGGCCGCGGCTACGTCACGCCCGACGAGGTCCAGGCGCTCGTCGTGCCCGTCCTCGCCCACCGCGTCGGCGGCGGCCACACCGCCTCGGTCGCCGCCGGGGCCGCCCCGGCCCTGCGGGCGATCGTCGGGCGGGTCCCGGTCCCCCGCGTCGGCTGACCGCCGTGTCCGGGGCCGCGCACCACCCGCCAGGCGCACCGGGCGCGGCCGGGCCCGGAGGCGTCCCGTCCGACGAGGGAGTCCCGCCCGGGATCGTCCTGCCCGCCCGGATCGGCGCGTGGATCACCGGGCCCGAAGCCACCGCGACCACCGTGCGGGGAACCGACGTCGACGGCCTCCCCACGTTCCGGACGGCGCGCATGCTGCGGGTGCGCGGGATGTGGCCCACGGGCCCCGGGATGATCGCGGTCGTCAGCCTCGTCGTGGGGTCCTGGGTGCTGCGACGGACCGGCAACGACGTCGTCCTCGGCGCGGTGGTCGCGTCGACGATCGCCACCGCGCTGGTGGTCGGCGCGGTGTGGTCGGTGGTGCAGGTGCGCCGGGCGAGGGTGACCGTCGAGCTCCCGGTGACCGACGTCCGGGTCGGCGACGACGTCGAGATGAGGATCACGGTCGACCGTCCGGACGTGTCGGCCCGGGTCCTCGACCCCGCCGGCCGGGCCCTGGCGTACCGCGGCGACGCCGCGCTGGCGATCCGCCCCGCCATCCGCCGGGGCTGGTTCCCGGCGGTGCGCGTGCAGGTCCGGTCGAGCGCGCCGCTCGGCCTCGTGACGGCGTCGCGGGTGGTGCTGGTGCGGCTGCCCCGGCCCCTCCACGTGGCCCCCGCCACGTGGCCCCACCGCGTCGAGCCCTACGGTTCGGCGTTCGACGGCACCCTCCCGGGTCGCGGCGTGGCGGCGGGCGGCACCGACGAGATCCGCTCGGTGCGGCCGTACGTTCCGGGCGACCCGGCCCGGATGGTCCACTGGCCGACCTCGGCGCGGGCCGGGACGCTGCTCGTGCGGGAGTGGGAGCCGCCGGCCCGGCGACGGGTCGCGGTGGTCGTCGACCTCACCGCCGCCTGGTCCGAGGCCGACGCGGTGACGTCCTACGCGGAGGCGGTCGCCGAGGCGGAGGCCGCCGCGGGCGCCGAGGTGTTCCTCTCGACCAACGAGCGCGGCGGGCCCGTCGGCGCGGTCGTAGGCCCAGGGTCCGACCTGCGCCGCCGCCTCGCCCGGGCCGCGCCCGGCCCGGTCGCCCCGGTGCCGCCGGGGGTCACGGTGCGCGACCCGGTCGCCGAGCTGCGGGCCCGCGCGGTCGGACCGTGACCGTGCCGCCGCGCCCGCGGGTCGCCTCCGACCGAGCGTCGGCCCGGCCCGGCGGCGTCCCCGCGCTCGTCGTCGCGACCGCGGCGGTCATGGCGGCCACCGGGTACCTGATCGCGCCCGCCACCAGCCTCGCCCCCACCACCGCCGCCCTGCTGCTCGCCGCGCTGGCGGTCCTGGCGCTCATCGGCCTGCCGTCGGTGTCGATCACCTCGACGGCCACGTTCACGATGCTCACCTCGGGCGTCACCGTCGCCGCCCTCGGGGTGCGTCCGACGACGTGGTCCGGCGCGCTGGCGGTGCTGGCCTGGATCGTCGCCGCCGTCGCCGTGCTCGTGGTCGTCACGCACCTGCGCGGCGCGGTGGGTCCGCCGGGCAACCCGCTGCCCGCCGCCGCGGACCGACCGTCGTGGGCCGGGTTGGCCGGGCGGGTGGCGTTGGTCAGCGCGCTCGCCGTCGCCGTCGCCGGGCTCGTCCTGCCGGTCGCCGACAACGTCCAGCCGTCGTCCCGGGCCGGCTCGCGCCCCCGGATCCCCGGCGCGGACGACGCGACCGCGCTGGCGTCGAACGAGACGCTCGACATGACCCGCCGACCGCGCCTGAGCGACCGGATCGTCATGCGGGTCCGGTCCGACCACGCCACGTTCTGGCGCATCGACTCCTTCGACGTCTGGGACGGCCGGCGCTGGACCCGCAGCCAGGACGGCTTCCGCTTCGTCGACGACGGCCGTCTGGTCGCCGCGCCCCACGACCTCGGCGCCGCGGGCGGCCAGGTCGTGCGCCAGACGTTCACGGTCGTGACGCCGGTGACCCTGGCCCTGCCGGCCGCCCCGGTGGCGACCGAGGTCGACGCCCCCGCCCGCGTCTACCAGCGCGAGGACGGCTCGATGGTGCTCGACACGGTCCTCGGCGAGGACTCCCGGTACACCGTCGAGAGCCACCGCACCACCGCGACCGACGACGCGCTGGCGGCCACGACCGGCCCGACCCCCGACGAGGTTCTCTCCCGCTTCGCCGCCCCGCCGGTCGCCACCGAGCGCGTCCGGGCCGCCGCCGAGCAGGCCATCGCCGGGGCCACGACCCGGATCGAGCAGGTCCGGGCGATCGAGCGCTGGATGGGCGAGCGGACCGAGTACTCGATCGACGCGCCGCTCGCCCCGACCGGCGTCGACGTCGTCGACCACTTCCTGTTCGAGTCGCGGCGGGGCTGGTGCGAGCAGGTCGCGTCCGCCTTCGTGGTCCTCGCCCGCGCCGTCGGCCTCCCCGCCCGCCTCGCCACCGGGTACGTGCCCGCCGAGCGCGACCCGCTCACCGGCGAGTTCGTCGTGCGCGAGCGCCACGCCCACGCCTGGGCCGAGGTGTGGTTCCCCGAGGTGGGGTGGGTGCCGTTCGACCCGACCGCCGACGTGCCCGCCGCCGGCGAGGACTCGGTGCGCGACTGGACGTCGTGGCTGGCGACGTGGTGGCCCCGGCTCGTCGTCGCGGCGGTCGGGCTGGGGGCGCTGTCGTTCGTCGCGGTCAGGTGGTGGCGCCGCTCCCGTCGCGACCGGCGGCGCAGTCCCTCGCCCGCGGGACGACTGGAGGCCCGCCTGGAGGCGGTCGGCGCCGGGGCGGGACGGGCCCGGGCGCCCGCCGAGTCGGCCACGGCCTACGGCGACGCCCTCGCCGACCACCTCGGCGCGGCCGACCTCGCGACGGTCGGGGCCGTGGTCGACCGCGCCCTCTACGCGGACGCGCCGCCGGACGCCGTCGACGTCGAGCGGGCCGAGGCGGTGCTCGCCGCGGCGGAGGCCGGCCCGCCGCCGTAGGCTCCGCGCCATGACCGATGCCCCCCGCGTGGAGGCGATCGACCGGCCGCTCATGCCCGACGGCTACGGCGTCCCCGAGACCGCCGCGGGCCTGCTCACCTGGCCCGAGGTCGAGGCGGAGCTGGTCGCCTCGAAGCACTACTGGCTCACCACCGTCCGCGCCGACGGCCGCCCCCACGTCGTGCCCCGCTGGGGCGTCTGGGTCGACGGTCGCTTCTGGTACGACGGCGCCCCGACGACGGTCCACGCCCGCAACGCCCGGGCCCACCCGGCGGTGACCCTCAACCTCGAGAACGGCGCGCGGGCGGTGATCGTCGAGGGCGAGAGCCACGCGACCCGGGCCGACGCCGACGGCCTCGGCGCCCGCCTCGCCGAGGCGTTCGGCAAGTACCACGACCAGGGCTACTCGCCGGAGGCCGACTCGTGGGCGGGCGACGACGGCGGCGGGCTCCGGGTCATCACCCCGAGCCGGGCGCTGGCCTGGTTCACGTTCCCCGACAGCGTCACCCGCTTCCGGTTCTCGTCCTGACCCGCCCGCGGTGGCCGGGGCGGTCTGTTACGTTCCCGGCCCGGTAAACACCGTTTAGTCGCCGATCCCAGGGAACCGATGGCCACTCCGACGCTCCTCCGGCTCACCCTCGCCGCCCTCCTCGCCGTCTCCGCCCTCGGCGGGTGCAGCGAGGACCGCGCCGCCGACGACGATGACGCCACCACGACGACGGTCAGCGACTCGATCGACGCGTGCGCCGACGACCTGTTCGCCTGCGCCCAGGAGACGATGCTCGCCGACGTCCTCCCCGACGAGCCCACCGAGGCCGAGGGCGAGCCGATCGTGATCGGCATGATCAACCAGGAGAACACGCCGGTGGCCAGCTTCCCGGAGCTGAGCGCCGCGGTGCAGGCCGCCGTCGACTTCGTCAACGCCGAGCTCGGCGGGGTCGGCGGCCGACCGCTCCAGCTCGACGTGTGCAACACCGAGTTCTCCCCCGAGGGGTCGACCGCCTGCGCCCAGGGCTTCGTCGAGGCCGGGGCGCCCGCCGTCGTCGGCGGCATCGACGTGTGGGGCACCGCCATCGACACGCTGGAGGAGAACGGCGTGCCCTACGTCGGCGGCATCCCCGCCAGCACGCCGGCGGTCACCAGCCCGCTCTCGTACCAGTTCTCCGGCGGCGTGTACGGCCCGACGATCGCGTTCGCCCACCACGCCGCCGAGGCCGGGGCCACCACCGTCGCCCTCGCGTATCCCGAGTACGACCCGGCCACCGAGGCCGCCGCCGCCGGCGAGGCCGTGCTCGAACGGGAGGGCGTCGAGCAGGTGCAGCTCATCCCGTACCCGGTCACCGCGACCGACCTGACCTCGCCGCTCCAGGCCGCCGCCGCGATCGACCCCGACGCGCTGATCATGCTGGCGGCCGACACCGGCTGCGAGGGCACGTTCGACGGCATCGAGACCGTCGGCATCACCGCCCAGCTCTACCTGGTCGGCGCGTGCGCGACGCCGAGCATCCTCGAGGAGGCCGGCCCGGCGAAGACCGAGGGCACGATCTTCAACGTCGAGGGCGAGCTCGAGGGCGGCGACCCCGACCGAGACCTCTACTTCGCCGTGTCCGACGCCTACGGCGAGGGCTTCGACCCCATCGGCGCCGGCACCGTGTCGTTCCGGTCGTTCATGAACCTCTACGTCGTCATGGCCGGCCTCGGGGGCGATCTCACGTCCGAGGCGGTCGCCGCCGCGCTCGACGCCCAGGTCGACGCGCCGAGCTTCATGGGCCACCCCTACACGTGCGACAAGGAGCAGCTCCCGGGCCAGCCGGCGATGTGCTCGCCCCAGCAGATCCTCGCCCAGCGCACCGACGGCGAGCTGGTGCAGATCACCGACTGGATCGACGTCGGCGCCATCGCCGCCGGCTGACCGCCGCGGGTAACCGTCATCAGCGACTACCTCGGGTACCTGCTCGCCGGGCTCGGCGGGGGCGCGGTCGTCGCCTCGCTCGCGCTCGGCCTGGTGCTCACCTGGCGTACGTCGCAGGTCGTCAACTTCGCCCACGGCGCCATGGGCATGTACGTGGCGTTCGCGTACTACGAGTTCCGCGACAGCGGCGAGCTGGTCCTGCCGATCCTCGGCCTGCCCGACCGGGTCGCCCTGCTGCCGGCCCCCACCCTCGCCACCGCGCTCGTGTTCGCGCTGGTGCTCGCCGCCGCGCTCGGCCTCGCCGTCTACTGGCTGGTGTTCCGGCCGCTGCGGAGCGCGCCCCCGCTCGCCCGGGTCGTGGCGTCGCTCGGCGTCTACCTGTACCTCCAGGAGATCACCCGGATGCGGTTCCCGACGTCGGGCGCGTCGGTCGTCACCCGCCTGCCGGTGCTGCCCGAGGGCCGCGTCGAGCTGTTCGGCACCGGCGTCAGCCAGAACCGCCTGATCCTCGCCGGGCTGGTCGTCGCGGTGACCGTCGTCCTCGCCGTCGTGTTCCAGCGCACCCGGTTCGGGCTGGCGACGCGGGCCGCCGCCGGGAACGACAAGGGCGCCGTCCTCGCCGGCGTCTCCCCCGACCGGGTCGCCGCGGTCAACTGGATGATCGCCTCGGTGCTCGCCGGGTTCGCGGTGATCCTGATCGAGCCGATCGCCGGGCTCGACCCGACGACCACCAGCCTGCTCGTCGTCCCCGCCCTCGCCGCCGCCCTGCTCGGCGGGCTGAACTCGTTTGTCGCCACCGCCGCGGCCGGGCTGGCGATCGGCATGGTGCAGTCGCTCGTCCTCGGGTACACGGTGCGGCCCGACACGACGTGGATCCCGGACTGGCTGCCGACGACCGGCGTGCAGCAGGCGGTGCCGGTGCTGGTGGTGCTCGGCGTGCTCGCGTGGCGCGGCGACCCGCTGCCCACCCGGGCGACCGTCGGCGAGGCCCGACTGCCCGCCTCGCCGACGCCGCGGCGGGTCGGGCTCTGGACGGCGGTGCTCGCGGCCGCGTCGGTCGCATGGCTCTTCACCGGCGACGCGTCCGCGCGCCAGGCGCTGATCGTCACCCTGATCGCGGTGGTGCTGTCGCTGTCGGTCGTCGTGCTCACCGGCTACGTCGGGCAGATCTCCCTCGCCCAGCTCGCCTTCGCGGGCGTCGCCGGGTTCGCCGCCATCGCCGTCGCCGACCGGGGGTGGCCGTTCCCGCTCGCGGTCGGGTTCGGCGTCGCCCTCGCCACCGTCGTCGGCGTCCTCGTCGGCCTGCCCGCCACCCGGGTGCGCGGCATGAGCCTGGCGGTCGCCACCATGGCCGCCGCGGTCGCGATCGAGGCGCTGGTGATCGGCAGTCCGTCGCTGTCGGGCGGCATCGGCGGCCGCTCCGCTCCCCGGCCGTACCTGTTCGGGATCGACGTCGGGATCTCGGCGCGCGGCGCCGACAACTTCCGGCCCGCGTTCGGGCTGGTCGCCCTCGGGTGCGCGGTCGTGTCCGGCCTCGTCGTCGCCAACCTGCGCCGCAACCGCACCGGCCTGCGCTGGCTGGCGGTACGGGCCAACGAGCGCGCCGCGGCGGCCGCCGGCATCGACGTCGGCCGCACCAAGCTCGGCGCCTTCGCCCTCTCGTCGGCCCTCGCCGGGCTGGCGGGCTGCCTCACCGCCTACGCCACCAGCACCCTGTCGACCAGCTCGTTCATGCTGATCGGCGCGCTCGTCGCCGTCGCGCTCACCTACCTCGGCGGCATCGGCGGCATCAGCGGGGCGGTCATCGGCGGACTGCTCGCCCAGGCGGGCGTGGTCACGTCCCTGTCGAGCGGGTCGAGCGAGTACGCCTTCGTTCTGAGCGGTGTGGCGCTGGTCGTCGTGGCGATCACCGCGCCCGAGGGCATCGCCGGCCTCGGGCGCGCCCGCCTGGCCGCGCTCGGCGCCCGCCGCACCGGGGAGGCGGCCGGATGAGCGGGACCGTGACCGACGACGCGACCCCCGTGCTGGAGGTCCGGGGGCTGACCGTGCGCTACGGCGGCGTGGTCGCCGTCGACGGCGTCGACCTGACCGTCGGCGACGGCGAGATCGTCGGGCTGATCGGACCCAACGGCGCGGGCAAGACGTCGTGGATCGACGCGGTGACCGGCTTCCACCGGCCGGCGGGCGGCTCGGTGCGCTTCGCCGGGAGCGACGTCACCGACGCGTCGCCCCACGCCCGCGCCCGGGCCGGGTTCGTGCGGACGTTCCAGCGGCTCGACCTGTTCGAGGACCTGACCGTGCGCCAGAACCTCCTCGTCGGGGCGTCCACGCCGACCTGGCGCGACACTCTGCTCGACGCCCTCTGGCCGCGGCACCACGACGAGGAGGGCGTCGACGAGGCCCTCGCCCTCCTCGGCCTCGACGACGTCGCCGAGCGCAACCCGGCCGAGCTGTCGAACGGGCAGCGGCACCTCGTCGCCCTCGGCCGCGCCCTGGCCGCCCGGCCCCGCCTGGTGCTGCTCGACGAACCGGCCGCCGGGCTCGACGAGGCCGAGTCGGCGGCCCTCGGCCTCCTGCTGCACGACGTGCGCGAGCGGGGCACCGCGATCCTGCTGGTCGACCACGACATGGCCCTGGTGCTCGGCGTGTGCGACCGGGTCGCGGTGCTCGACCTCGGCCGGTGCATCGCCACCGGGCGACCCGCCGACGTGCGGGCGAACCCGGAGGTCGTCGCCGCCTACCTCGGCACCGAGGGCCACCGCACCGGGGAGACCGAGCGGGACGACCGGGAGGGCGGGGCGTGACCGCGCCGGTGCTCGTGGTCCGCGGGCTGGTCGCCGGGTACGGCGGGGTGCCGATCGTGCACGGCCTCGACCTCCACGTCGACGAGGGGGAGGTCGTCGTGCTCCTCGGCGCGAACGGCGCCGGGAAGTCGACGACCCTGCTCACGATCTCGGGCCTCCTGCCCGCCCTCGGCGGCGAGATCCGCTACGACGGCCGTGACGTCGCGGTGTCGGGACGTCGGCGCCGTCGGCGGGCCGCCGCCCACGCGGCCGGGCTCGCCCGCTCCGGGCTGGTGCACGTCCCCGAGGACCGCGGCCTGTTCGCCGACCTGACCGTCGCCGACCACCTGCGCCTCACCCGCCGCACCGACCGGTCGCCGAGCGAGGCCGAGGTGCTCGACCGCTTCCCCGCCCTGCGCGAGCTCCGGGGCCGCCGGGCCGGGCTGCTGTCGGGCGGCGAGCAGCAGATGCTGGCGGTCGCCCGGGCCCTCCTCGCCGGGCCGCGGGTGCTGATGGTCGACGAGCTGAGCCTCGGCCTGGCCCCGATGGTCGTCGACGCGCTGCTCCCGATGCTGCGCGCCGTCGCCGACGACCTCGGCGTCGGCGTGCTCCTCGTCGAGCAGCACGTCCGCATGGCGCTGGCCGTCGCCGACCGGGCGGTGCTGCTCCGGCGCGGCCGGGTCGTGCTCGCCGGCGCGGCCGCCGAGCTGACCGACCAGCTCGCCGCGGTCGAGGCCGGCTACCTCGGCGACGCCTGAGGTCGGTCAGGCCGGGAGCGGCGCGCCCTGGTCGAGGTCGTCGGCCACCTGGCGTGCCACGTCGGCCAGGTCGTCGGGCAGCTCGCCGACGCGGCCCAGCTCGTCGGCGAAGCGCAGCCGCGGGTGCTCGGGCGCGGCGACGGCGCGGGGCATCCACGCCGCGTGCAGCACGAGCGGCAGCGTCACGCCGCCGCCGGAGAGGGTGGCCACCGGCCCGCGGCCGACGGCGGCGGCGTCGAACACCTCGACGCGGAACCCCGCGTCGTTCCCGATCGGCACCACGATCCAACCGTCGTGACCGCCGGGGTCGGTGCCGGCGTGGCGGCTGCGCGCCGGGTCGTCGCCGACGCCGCGGGGCACGAAGATCGGCGAGGTCGGGAAGTCGTCGAGGGCCAGCTCCCACGTCGCCGTGACCGAGAGGTCGTCGCGCCGGGACGACACGACGAGCGGTGCGGTCTCCTCGCCGGGCCAGGCGCCGCGGTCGACCCGCTCGGCGTAGAGGGCGAGCATCTTCTGCGTCGCCCCCTCCGGCCGCCAGCCCTGGTGCACGGTGTGGTGGAGCGTCGGGTGCGACATCCCCTCGGTGCTCCAGTCCATGGCGTTGAGCTGCCGGGTCCACAGCCGCTCGGCGTCGACCTGCTCGGCGTAGTGCTCGACCTTCCCGGTGTCGGGGTCGAAGCCGACGATCGACGTGCGGTCGGGGCTCATCGGCAGCCCGTAGAGGCCCCGCAGCGCCGGGTCGCACGGGCGGCCGAGGAGGTCGAGGTCGTTCTCGCCTTGCACCATCGCCAGGTCGGCGTTCTCGGTGTGCTCGAACAGCACCCGCACGCCGTCGGAGTCGTCGTAGACCGCGTAGTAGTGGTTGATCTCGGGGGCGATCCGGAACACGTCGGCGGGGACGGGGGTGCCGGGCGGGGTCGCCTCGATGACGTCCTTGCGGATCAGGTACAGCGGGGCGTCGTGGTTGGTCGGCTCGCTGCGTTCGCCGCCGAAGATCACCTGTGGCTCGACCTTGAAGGCGCAGTCGCCGATGATCAGCCGGTCGCGGGTCTGGGTGATCGTGTGCACCGACTGGGGCACGACCCCGCCCTCGACCGGCCACCGCTCGACCGGGCCCTCGCCGTCCCAGCGCACCACCTCGAGCTGGCCGAGCAGCGTGTTGACCGTCCACATCACGTCGCGGTCGGGGTCGATCACCGGGTGGGCGGTGCTCGTCACCATCGGCAGGAGCGGTTGGGGCGCGAACTCGAAGACGTTCCACTGGTCGCGGTGGCCGACGTCGCCGAGGAAGCGGAGCGACAGCGGGTCGACCTCGACCGGCCGGCCGACGTCCCACGTGCAGAAGAGGCGGTCGCCCCACGGCAGGGGCGCGGTGTTGGCCGCGTTGAGCAGGCCGTAGGGCGACTGCACGCCGACGACGGTGGCGTCGAAGACGTCGGGGCGGGCGGCGCGCAGGCGGGCGGACGGCGAGTCGATCAGCGCGTGCCGCCAGGCGAAGGTTCCGGGCGCGGCGCCGTGCGTGCCGGGCTGGAGCGACAGCCGGTGCACCACGCCCTCCCCGAAGAACGGGTGCGGCCCGCCGAACGTGCGCGGGTGCGGCGCGCTGATCACCATCTCGCCGGTGAGGCCCGAGGGCCACTCCCCGGCGACGAGCTGGAGGTCGAGGTCCCGCGGTTCGTCGCGGGACATGAGGGTCCGAGGCAGCGGCACCCGGTCAGTAAACAGTGTTTACCGAAGGTCGGCAAGCCATTACGGTGACGGCCATGACCGCCCTGCCCGACGCCGAGGCGTCGCCCTTCCTGTCCGGCCCGTGGGCCCCCGTCGCGGACGAGATCGAGGCCGCCGACCTCGCCGTCACCGGTCGCCTGCCCGAGGCGCTGACCGGCCACTTCGTCCGCAACGGCCCCAATCCCGCCCTCCCGCCGCTCGGCCGCTACCACATCTTCGACGGCGACGGGATGCTCCACGGGGTGCACCTCGACGGCGGTCGGGCCCGCTACCGCAACCGCTGGATCGACTCGGCCGGGCTGCGCGCCGAGCGGGCCGCGGGCCATGCCCTCTTCGGCGGCCTCAACGAGTACCGGCTCCCCGACCCCGAGGTGCTCCAGACGGTCGGGCCGATGAAGAACACGGCCAACACCCACGTCGTCCGCCACGCCGGGCGCACGTTCGCCCTGCTGGAGGCGGCCAAGCCCACCGAGGTCACCCTCGACCTGGAGACCGTCGGCGAGTACGACTTCGGCGGCGCCCTCTCCGGGCCGATGACCGCCCACCCGAAGATCGACCCCGACACGGGCGAGATGGTGTTCTTCGGCTACTCGCCGATCCCGCCGTACCTGCGCGTGCACGTCGCCGACGCCGCCGGGAACCTGGTGCGCTCGGTCGAGGTCGACCTCGACGCGCCGGTGATGATGCACGACTTCGGCGTCAGCTCCCGCTACGTCGTGCTGTTCGACCTGCCCGCCGTGTTCGACCTCGAGTCGTTCCTCACCGGCGGGGCCGCCATCCGGTGGGAGCCCGACCGCGGCAGCCGCTTCGGCCTGCTCGACCGCCGCGACCTCGACGCCGGCGTCCGCTGGTTCGACACCGACCTGTTCTGGATGTTCCACGTCCTGAACGCGCACGACGACGGCGACGCGGTCGTCGTCGACGCGTGCCGCACCGACCGGCTCAACGTGGGCTTCGGCGAGGACGGGGACAGCGACCGGGCCGCCCCGCCGACGCTGCACCGCTGGCGGATCGACGTCGCCACCGGGGCCGTCACCGACACGCCGCTCGACGACCGCCCCGGCGACTTCCCCCGCGTCGACGACCGCCGCGCCGGGCTGCCCGCCCGCTACGGCTACGTCGCCGCCGCCCGGCGCTGGGGCGACGGCGAGGCCGAGTTCGACGGCTTCGTCCGCCACGACCTCGACGCCGGCACGTCGGAGGTGCACCGCTACGGCGACGGGTGCGTGTCGGGCGAGCCGGTGTTCGCGCCCGACCCGACCCGCGCCGACGAGCACGCCGGATGGATCCTCAACTACGTCACCGACCTGGCCGAGGGCCGCTCCGACCTCGTCGTCGTCGACGCCGGCGCCATGGAGGAGGTCGCCCGCGTGCACCTGCCGCGGCGCGTGCCGCTCGGGTTCCACGGCAACTGGTTCGCCACGCCCTGAGCCCGATCTGGGAGGGTGGGCCATGGCCCCGTCGCTGACGCGCGAGCTGGTGATCGCCACCGCCCGCCGCCACCTCGAAGCCGACGGCCTGGGCCGCTTCTCGTTGCGCGCCGTCGCCCGCGACCTGGAGGTCACCGCCCCCGCGCTGTACGCGTACGTGAGCAGCAAGGAGGAGCTGGTCGCCCTGGTGGCCGCCGCCCACTTCGAGGCCCTCGCGCGGCGCTTCGAGGAGGTGGGCGACGACGACCCGCTCGACCGCGTCCGGGCCCTGAGCCGGGCCTACGTCGACCACGCCCGATCGTCGCCCAAGCTGTTCGCCCTGATGTTCCGGTTCCCGCCGGTTCCGGTGCCCGACGCCGACGCCTTCCCGCCCGCCGCCCGGGCCTTCGACGTCGCCGCCCGGGCCACCGCCGACGCCATCGAATCCGGGGCGCTGGCGGTCGACGACGCCACCGAGGCCAGCCTGACGATGTGGTGCGCGGTGCACGGCGTCGCCGAGGTGCTGCTCATGGGGTTCGCCACCGACGACGCCGCCGACGCCCTCGTAGATCGGGTCATCGACACGGTCCTCGCCGGCCAGGCCCACCCCCTGCCGTAGGCGCGGCCCCGAGTTCACCGGTTCGGCCCGCGGGTCGGCGGGTCAGCGGGTCAGCGCGTCGAGGGCCTCGTCGATCGGCGTGTCGCCCTGATTGAACCCGACGAAGCGGCCGACCGTGTCGGGGCGTGCGAGCACCGCGGCGGCGACCGCGGCCACGTCGTCGCGCGACACGTGGTCGAGCCGGGGCGCGTCGCCGATCTCGACGCGACCGGTGCCGCGGTCCATCGTCAGCGCCCCGGGGCCGAGGATCGTCCACGCCAGCGCGGTGCCCCGCAGGTGCTGGTCGGCGGCCGCCTTGGCCTCGGCGTAGGCGAAGAACGAACTGTCGGGCGGCACCCCGTGGTCGGGCCGGGCCCCGAGGTAGGACACCATCACGTAGCGATCGACCCCGGCCGCCGCGGCGGCGTCCATCGACCGGATGGCGGCGTCACGGTCGACGGCGCGGGTGCGGGCGGGGTCCCCGCCGCCGGCGCCGGCCGACCACACGACCGCGTCGTGGCCCCGGAACAGATCGGCGAGGGCGTCGAGGTCCAGACGCTCGACGTCGGCGACCACGGGGGTCGCGCCGGTCGCGGCCACTTCATCGCGGTGCGCCTCGTTGCGCAGGATCGAGGTCACCTCGTCGCCGCGTGCCACCAGCAGGGGCGACAGGCGCATCGCCACCTTCCCGTGCCCTCCGATGATCGCGATCCTCGCCATGGCGCTCCTCTCGTCCCACGGTGGATACCCGGGCGGTTCCCAGGGATCCCTGAGGTTCGTCGCGTATCAAGACACGCAGGCGCCACCCGCCGTACACCGAGCCGACACCGGAACCCCGATGACCCTTCCACAACTGTTCGCCCTCGACCTGGTCGCGATCGCCTTCCTGGTGTTCGTCCTCTACTTCCCGCGCCACCGGCGCCGCGACATGGTCGTCGCCCTCCTCGGCATCAACGTCGGCGTCCTCGGCGTCACCCAGGGCCTGTCGTCCGCCGGCGTGTCGGCCGGTCTCGGCCTGGGCCTCTTCGGCGTGCTGTCGATCATCCGCCTCCGGTCGACCGAGATGGACCAGAGCGAGGTCGCCTACTACTTCGCCGCCCTCACGCTCGGCCTGCTCGGCGGGTTCGTCGTCGACCCGGCGTGGCTCAGCGCGGCGCTGATGGTGGCGATCGTCGCCGCGGTCGCGGTCGGCGACCACCCCCGCCTGTTCGCCGGGTACCGGCACCAGGTCGTCACGCTCGACCGGGCGGTCGCCGACGAGGCCGCCGCCCGCGAGCAGCTCTCCACCCTGCTCGGAGCAAGGGTCCACCGGCTGACGATCCGCCGGGTCGACCTGGTGCAGGACACCACCGTCGTCGACGTCCGCTACCAGCTCGGCCGCGACCCCGCGGCGGGGCCGCCCACCTCCGCCGCGGCCGCGGCGGGGCCCACGGTCCCCCCCACGCCCGCCCTCGACCCGGCCGGGCCCCGATGAGCCGCCTGCCCGTGGCCCGGACCCGGCTGGAGCGGTCGCTCGCCGGGCGGCCGACGATCGACCTGGAGGGGATCCAGGCGGTGGCCGCACTCCAGTCCCGACACGACCGCAAGTACCTGGTCGAGCCCGTGCGGCTGGCCGAGGTGGTCGCGGCCGTCGATGTCCGCGTGCTCAGCATCGGGGGGCGCACGACGTTCGCCTACCGCAGCACGTACTTCGACACCCCGGACCGGCTCTGCCACCGCGATGCGGCCCGGTCACGGCCGTCGCGGTTCAAGGTCCGCACCCGGACCTACGTCGACTCCGGTCGGTCCTGGCTCGAGGTCAAGGGCCGCAGCGCCCGCGGCCGCACGGTCAAGGACCGCATCCCGCACCCGCTCGCCCCCGAGGACGAGCTGACCGCCGACGGGCGCGCCTTCCTCGCCGGCCACGACGTCGTCGCCCCCCACGTCGACCGCCTGGAGCCGGCGCTCGTGACCGC
>JAAYBP010000158.1 GCA_012730075.1 Acidimicrobiales bacterium
ACCGACGCGCGGACGTGGTCGTACGCGGGATCGGCCACCCAGGCGAACTCCCAGTCGAGCCAGGCGCGGAACGCCCAGCCGCCCGTGCCGTCGCGGGCGATCAGGGCGTTCCACGGGTTGCTGTCGCCGTGGCCCAGGCCGGACGGCGCCCGCCCGAGCCTCGCCTCGAGGGCGGGCGCGAGCGCCTCGACCCGGGCGGGGTCGAGCACGCCGTCGCCCGTCCCGTGGAGACGGCGGGCGTGGGCCGCGGTCCGGTGCACGATCCAGGCGGCGAAGGTCCCCTCGTCGAACGCGACCAGGCCGTCGGCCGACAGGAATCCCTCGCCGACGACGCCGGGGTCGACCCCGTGGGCGGTCCGCAGGGCCGCGCCGGCGCCGCGCCAGGCGTCGGTGAGGTCCTCCCGGGGCTCGCGGGCGGCCACGGTGCCGAGCAGCTCGCCGTCGATCCACTCGACCAGCGCACCTGACACCGGGGGAGCGGGCGAGGCGGGCGCACCCTCGACGTCGATTTCGGCGTCGGTCTCGGCGTCGACGTCGGCGACGGCGAGGAAGCGGGCGACGGGCACCCCGGCGGCCGCCAGCCGGGTCGACCAGGCGACCTCCTTGGCCCGGCGGTCGAACCGGGGCTCGCCGCCGAAGGGCCATCCGTAGACCCGGACCGCGAACCACCGGCCCGACCCGGTCTCGATCGCGGTGGTCGTGTTGACCCGGCCCGCCGACGCCACCCCCCGGTACGACCAGGATCCCGCCACGCCGGCCTCCCGCAGCAGGGCATCGACCAATCGCGCCGGGGCCTGGACCTTGCCGATCGCTTCGCCGCCGAACACCGGGTGCGACGGTAGCGGCGCCCGCCGCCGTGCGGACCGCGCCCGGACCTGGGCTCCGAACCCGCGCCGCGCGCGCCCACCGCGTCGCGTATCGCTGCCCGCCCGGCGGGCCTGGCGGATGGTCGTGTTCGAGGGACCCGGCGTGTGGGAACACCGCGCCTGGCCCGATTGTTGAGCGACTCGGTAGGGTTTTGCGTTCCGCGACGACGAGGAAGGACCGACATGCCGAGCTTCCGGGAGATGCTGGCCGAGGCCAAGGCCCAGATCCGCGAGGTGACGCCCGAGGAGGCCGACGAGATGCGTCGTCAGCCCGGCGCGGTGGTCCTCGACGTGCGCGAGGCCGACGAGTACGAGCAGGGCGCCGTCCCGGGGGCGGTGTTCCTGCCCCGCGGCACGATGGAGACCAGCATCGAGAACCGCATCCCCGACAAGGACACGCCGTTGATCGTGCAGTGCGCGGGCGGCGTCCGGTCGGCGCTGGCGGTCAAGAGCCTCCAGGAGCTCGGCTACACCAACGCCGTCTCGATGATCGGCGGCTTCAACCGCTGGAAGGACGAGGGCCGCGAGTGGTCGACGCCGCAGACCCTCAGCCCCGACCAGCGCAACCGCTACAAGCGGCACCTGCTGCTGCCCGAGGTGGGCGAGGAGGGCCAGCAGAAGCTGCTCGCCTCCAAGGTGCTGTTCCTCGGCGCGGGCGGCCTCGGCTCGCCCGCCGCGCTGTACCTCGCCGCCGCGGGCGTGGGCACGATCGGCATCATCGACATGGACGTCGTCGACGACTCGAACCTCCAGCGCCAGATCCTGCATAACCTCGAGCGCATCGGCGACCGCAAGGTCGACTCGGCCAAGAAGACGCTGACCCTGCTCAACCCCGACGTGAACGTCGTGACCTACGACGTGCGGCTCGGTGCCGACAACGTGCTCGACGTGCTGTCGGGCCCCGACGGCAACGGGTGGGACGTCATCCTCGACGGCACCGACAACTTCCCGACCCGGTTCCTCGTCAACGACGCGTCGGTGAAGCTCGGCATCCCGGTCGTGCACGGGTCGATCTTCCGGTTCGAGGGGATGGTGACCGTCTTCGACCCCAAGGACGGCCCCACCTACCGCGACATGGTCCCCGAGCCGCCGCCGGCCGAGATGGCGCCGTCGTGCGCCGAGGCCGGCGTGCTCGGCGTGCTGCCCGGCATCGTCGGGTCGATCCAGGCGATCGAGACGATCAAGCTGCTGCTCGACCTGGGCGACTCGCTCCGGGGCCGCCTGCTCGCCTACGACGCGCTGGAGACGACGTTCCGCGAGTACAAGGTGCAGGTCGATCCGGCCAACGAGATCACCTGGGCGAACCGTGACCGCATCCAGATCGCCGAGGTCACCGGCCTCTGCGCCCCGCTGCCCCTCGCCCCTCCCGCCGCCTGAACGGCACCCCGCCGAAAACCACACGAGGTGCCAAACCGCTCGGCCTCCAGGCACCTCGTGTGGTCTTCGCGTTGGAGGTGGGTGATCACGCCGGCGCGACGGCCAACACCCGTTCCTGTTCGACCAGCGTGTCGGGGCGGTGGGTCAGGGTCGGGCGCAGCACGTTCGACTCGGTGCGCACCGAGACGGTGGGTGGGCCGGAGCCGACCCGTTCCAGCAGGGCCGGGTCGGTGCCCACCAGCCACAGGGTGCGCCCCTCGGCCTCCCATCCGGCCCTGACCCGCGCGACCATGTCGGGTGGCGGCACACCGTCGGCGGTCATGACGGTGGCGGCGGGCCGGTCGCACACGGTCGCGAAGGCGCGGGTGGTGGTCCGCTGCGTGTCGCCGACCCCGAGGAGCACGGCGTCGTCGGGCAGGACCCGACACAGCTCGCCGACCTGGGCGGCCATGTCGTCGTAGACCTGGAAGCGCCACACGGGCGCGGTCGCCGCGAGCGGACCGCCGACGACGGCGACGACGAGCGCGGCGACCGCCGCCGCCCGGGCCGGTCGCCACCGGGTCGTCAGCCATCGGGCCGGTGGCCATCGCGCCGCTCGCACGCGGGCCGGTACCGGTTGCCGGGCGACGCTGGCGATCGTCCACGCGGCGAGCAGGATCAGCAGGGGGAACACCACCGGCAGGTAGCGCCGGGTGGCCCACAGGTGGTCGGGATAGATCGACGGTCGGTAGAGGTACAGCACGAGCGGCGGCACGAGGGTCGCGAGCACCAGCGCCTCGGGCCCCGGCCGGCCCGCGACAACCCGGCGGGTGCAGGCGGCGAGACCCACCACGGCGGTGGCCAGCCCGAACGGACCGAGGTACCAGGCGAGCCACACCGCGGAGGACTCGTCGTAGGAGCGGGACGGGTCGACGTCGAGGCCGTCGCGCCGCTGGATCGACTCGACGAGCGCCGAGGCGCCGAGGCTGCGCGCCTCCTGGACGTGCGGTCGCACCCACACCAG
>JAAYBP010000159.1 GCA_012730075.1 Acidimicrobiales bacterium
CCTACGCCGATCTGCACCGCTGGTCGGTCACCGACCTGGAGGGCTTCTGGGGCGCGGTGGCCGACGACCTCGGCGTGCGCTGGCGCGACCGCCCCGAGCGGGTGCTGGCCGACGCGGCCATGCCCGGGGCCCGGTGGTTCCCGGGGGGCACCCTCAACTACGCGGAGCACGCGCTGGCGGCCGCCGCCGAGCGCCCCGACGACGTCGCGGTCGTCGCCCGCAGCCAGACGCGCACCGACCGGGAGCTGACGTGGGGCGAGCTGGCGGGCCTGGTCGCCCGCGCCGCCGCCGGCCTGCGCGCCGCCGGGGTGGTGCCCGGCGACCGCGTCGCCGCCTACGCGCCGAACGTCCCCGAGACCCTCGTCGCGTTCCTCGGCGCGGCCTCGATCGGGGCGGTGTGGTCGAGTTGCGCGCCGGAGTTCGGCACCCGGGCGGTGATCGACCGCTTCGGCCAGATCGAGCCCAAGGTGCTCGTGGCGGTCGACGGTTACCGCTACGGATCCAAGGCGATCGACCGGAGGGCCGAGCTGGCCGAGATCGTCGCCGCCCTCCCGAGCGTCGAGCGCGTAGTGACGGTGCCGTACCTCGACCCCGACGGCGACGACGGCTGGAGCGAGCTCCTCTCCGGCCCCGACCCCGGGCCGCCGACCTTCGCCCCCGTCCCCTTCGACCACCCGCTCTACGTGCTGTTCTCATCGGGTACCACCGGGCTCCCCAAGCCGATCGTCCACGGCCACGGCGGCATCACCGTCGAGCACCTCAAGGCGCTGGCCCTCCACCAGGACCTCACGCCCGCCGACCGTTTCATGTGGTTCACCACCACCGGCTGGATGATGTGGAACTACCTCGTGTCCGGCCTGCTGGTCGGGTCGACGATCGTCCTGTTCGACGGCGACCCGGGTTCGCCGTCGCTCGCGACCCTCTGGGACGTCGCCCACGACACCGGCACGACGGTGTTCGGCGCCTCGGCGCCGTTCCTGATGGCGTGCCGCAAGGAGGGCGTCGCGGCGGAGCGGGGCACGCTGCGGTGGGTCGGGTCGACCGGCGCGCCGCTGCCCGCCGAGGGGTTCCGCTGGGTCGACGAGGCGGTCGGCGTCCCGGTGTCGTCGATCAGCGGCGGCACCGACGTGTGCACCGCCTTCCTCGGCACGTCGCCGCTCGTCCCGGTGCGCGCCGGGGAGATCAGCTGCGCCCTGCTCGGGTGTGCCGTCGAGGCCTTCGACGCGACCGGCGCGCCGTGCCCGCCCGGCGAGGTGGGGGAGCTGGTGATCACCCGGCCGATGCCTTCGATGCCGGTCGGCTTCTGGGACGACCCCGGAGGGGAGCGCTACCGCGCCGCCTACTTCGAGGACTTCCCCGGGCTGTGGCGCCACGGCGACTGGATCACTTTCACCGACGACGGGGCGGCGGTGCTGTCGGGGCGCTCGGACGCCACGCTCAACCGCGGCGGCGTACGCCTCGGCACGAGCGACTACTACGCGGTGGTCGAGGAGCTGCCCGAGGTGGCCGACAGCCTGGTCGTGCACCTCGACGGTCGGGGCGGCGACGCCGGGGAGCTGGTGCTGTTCGTGGCCCTCGCGCCGGGGGTCGAGGTGGAGGTGGGGGAGCTGTCGCGGCGCATCGCGTCCGCCCTGCGCGCCGAGCTGTCGCCCCGTCACGTCCCGGACCGGGTCGAGGTCGTGCCCACCATCCCGCGCACGCTGTCGGGCAAGAAGCTGGAGGTGCCGGTGAAGCGGATCCTCACCGGGACGCCGGTCGAGCAGGCGGTGTCGCCCGACGCCCTCGCCGACCCGTCGAGCCTCGCCCCCTTCGCCGCCATGGCCGCCGACGGCGCCGCGGGCGCGGCCCCGGACGGCGGCGAGCCCTCGTTGTCAGACAAGTAGGAGACAACTACCGTCGCGGCGTGGCCGCTGACCCACCTCCCGGCGACGGTCGCCGGATCCGCTACCGGGAGATCGCCGACGACCTCCGGGAGCGGGTGGGGGCGGGCGAGTTCGGCGAGGGGACGCTCCTGCCCAGCGAGGCCGAGCTGTCGGCCCGCTACTCGGCGAGCCGGGTCACGGTCCGCAAGGCGCTCGACCGGCTGCGGGCCGAGGGCCTCCTCGATGCCCGCCAGGGCTTCGGGTGGTTCGTCGCCGGCACCCCTTTCCGCCAGCACCTGGGCCGCCTGGGGACGATCGAGGCGCAGCTCGAGGCGGACGGCCGGGAGTCGGAGCGTCGCATCGTCGACTTCGGCTTCGTCGCCGCGCCGCCGCGGGTGCGCGAGGTCCTCGGCGTCGAGACGGTGCTGCGGGTCGATCGGGTGAACCTGGCCGACGGCGAGCCCTTCGCTCGCGTCACCGTCTGGTGCCCCGAGGCCCTCGCCTCCGACCTGTCCCGCGCCCAGGTCGCCGAGCGGTCGTTCCTCGAGCTCCTGCCGGTCGAGCTGGGCGGTGCGGTCCAGACGATCGAGGCGCACGCCGCGTCGGCCGAGGACGCCGCCCTGCTGCTCATCCCCGAGTCCTCGCCGGTCCTGTGGTGCGAGCGGGTCACGTCCGACGCCGACGGCCGGCCGGTGCTGATCGCCGAACACGTCTTCCCCGGCCACCGCAGCGCCTTCACCGTCGACCTGCCCCACCTCGACCCCTCGATCGGACCGAGCGGCCTCCGCCTCCGCTGACGACGATCGGTGCCGGGTTCCACCTGTCGCCGACGATCGGTACCGGGTTCCATCTGTCGGCGTTCCGTGTGCGGGAACCCGTCGTCGACGGGGGGATCCCGCACACGGAAGGTCGGGGAGGGCTGCCCCCGTCACGGTCGGTCGGCGGCGGGGCGGCGCGTGGGAGACTCCCGCGGTGGCCCTTCCGTCCCGCCGCCTGCTCGCCGGGCCGTGCCTCGTCGCCGCGGCCGTCCTCGGGACGGCATCGCTGACCGGCTGCGGGGGCGGCGACGACGGCGTCGACCCGGCTAAGCGGGCGACGCTCGTCGAGGCGCTCGGCTTCCTGACCGCGGCCGGTCTCTCCGACGCCGAGGTCGAGTGCGTCGCCGACCGGGTGATCGAGGAGGTCGGCGAGGGTGCGATCGACGAGGTGGCCGCGACGGCGGCCCGGGTCGAGGCGGGTGAGTTGGGCCTGGCCGACCTGCCCGGCGAGCAGGGCGAGGCGCTGACCGCGTCGGTGACCGCCTGCGCGGGCTCGACGTGACACCGCACCGCGTGGGTCCGCCGGTGCGACGGCCTCGACCCGAGGGCCATCCGCGGCCGATCCGGCGGGCCCGGTGGGCGATCGCGGCGGTCGCGCTGGCCGTCGGGCCGATGGTGGTCGCGGCGTGCGGGGTCGAGGTGCCCGAGGACGTCGCCGACGAGATCGAGGCGGCGCGGGAGACCGACCGCGCACCCGACACCCCCGACACCACCGAGGCGCCGACGAGCGACGACGACCTCGAGCAGGCGCTGATCGACAACGGCTACACCCTCGAAGAGGCCCGGTGCGGTGCCGAGAACCTCCGCGAGCGGCTCGACGACGACGAGATCGAGGAGGTCATCGAGGCCGACACGATCGAGGACATCGGCTTCGGCGTCGCCACGGAGTTCGCCGACGCCCTCCGTCCGTGCGTCGAGGACGGGGCCACCGACGACGAGCCCGACGACGATTCCGACGGCGACGATTCCGACGACGGGCCCGACGGCGGTGGCGAGGCCACCCCCGGTGACCGCGGCGGGTCCGAGCCCGACGACGGTTCCGGCGCGGGCCGCGGCGACGCGGACGTCCCGGACTTCGGCGACGACAGCACCGGGGACGTCAGCCGCTCCCGGTTCCTGGCCGGCCTCATCTCGGCCGGGATCCCGGCCGAGATCGCGGCCTGCCTGGTCGACGGGATCTACGCCACGTTCGAACAGGAGGACATCAACGTCCTCTTCCACGCGGACGACCGGTCGGAGGTGCCCGCCGACGTGCTCGCCGCGTTCGACGAGATCGCCCAGGACTGCGACCTCTGACCCAGGACCGGTTCGTGCCCGGCACCAACCGGTCCGGCAGCAGCGTTCCGGGTCAGTCGCGCAGGGGCCAGGGGGTGCGGGCCGGGCGGCGGTGCGAGCGGCGGTCACCCAGCGCCCACGCCCGTCGCCAGGCCGACGCGTCGGGACCCGACAGGGGAGGGCTCTCCCCGGCGTGGGCCCGGCGGCGCGCCGCGTACCAGTCGCCCGCCACCTCGTCGGCGAGCCCGGTGACGGCGGCCTCGATGCGGGCGGCGAGGTCGCGCATGTCCTCGTCCGGCGAGGGCCGCAGCGGCGTGCCGAACGTGACCCGGGTCGTGCCGGGCACGAGGCGAGACGTCCCCTTGGGCAGGATGCGGCCGGTCCCCTCCAGGTGCACCGGCACCACGGGCACGCCGCAGCGCACGGCGAGGAACGCCGCGCCGGCCCGGAACGGCTGGCCCCACCCGTCGGGGCTGCGCCCGCCCTCGGGGAAGATGACCATGCTCCAGCCGTCGTCGATCAGGTCGGCGGCGAGCAGGGCGGAGCGGCGCGTGACCTTGGTGCGCTCGATCGGGATGGCGTTGAGGGCGAGGGCCGCCATGGTGGCCTTGACCCGGGTGTCGAAGAAGTAGTCGGCGGCGGCCCCGGCGAAGGCCCGGTGGCGCCACGGCTCCGGCAGCGACGTGAGGAGCAGCCCGGCGTCGAGGTGGCTCAGGTGGTTGGCGGCGAAGATCGCCGGACCGTCGAGGCCGACGAGGCGGTCGTAGCCGCGCCGCTCGGGGTCGGCGACGGCCCGGATCACCGGCCGCATCACGCCCTCGAGGAGCGCCAGCCGGCCGAGGCGGGCGGCGGGCGATCGGGCCCAGGCGGTGTCGTAGGCGGCGCCCAGCCTCGCCTTCCTCTCCGGCGGCTCCACCCCGGCGGGCACCGACGGGGCGCGCAGGGGGAACTCGACCGCCCTCACCGCGCGGGCGGGCGACGGCAGCCGCCGACCGGCGTCCCGCGCGGAGCGCAGGGCCCGTTCGACGCGGGTGGCGGGGGTGCGGCGGTCGGCCACGGTCAGGTCACGTCCGCCATGACGATCGGCGGGTTGTGCAGGTGGGTCACGGTCGGTTGGGGGCCGACGGTGTCGGTGGCCATCTCGAGGGCGTCCTGGAGCGTCGACGCCGGGCGGAACCCGAGGCGCCTCACGGCCTTGACGTCGCCGCCGACGATGATCACCGACCCGAGGTGCCGCAGGGCGTGGGCGCCCCAGTACCACATGTAGAACGGGTGGACGCCGTGGTAGGCGTAGCTCGTCCGGTAGAGGTGCCGGTACCACTCGTCGTTCGCGTAGCGCTCCTCGTAGGTGTCGGCCATGACCTTCGGGTCGGTCGTGTCGGCCAGCACCTCCTCGAAGAAGTCGATGTAGCTCGGGTGGTGCACCGGGTGGAACTCCCACGGCGTGGGGTGGCTGAGGATCAGCACCCCGCCCTCGCGCACCAGCGGCTTCCCCCGGTAGAGGTTGAAGAAGTACCCGAGGCCGAGGCACATCACCAGGATCGGGTTCATGATCGAGTGCACGTTGTAGGGGCAGATGTACGGGAGCCCCATCGTCAGCACGTCGGTCTGGCCCTCGACCGGCACGAGGTGCTGGGCGAAGCAGTGCTCGAGGGTGCGCTCGTGCACCGGCTCGACGGCCCCCGCGGTGACCGACGTGACCCCGTAGGGCGCCTCCCACCCCTGGAAGATGCGCCTCCGGGCCGACGCCGACATCCGGTCGAGGCCGGCCTTCATCCCCATGAACGTGACCCGGTCGCGAGTGGTCCACTCCCACTCGCGCTTCTGGAGCACCGACAGCGGCCCGGTGTCGCCGAAGGTGTCTGTGTTCAGCGTCGTCTCGATCTGGAACACCTGCACCCCCGCCTTGCGGATCACCTCGCCCATGCGCCAGTTGGCGTGGTGCAGCTCGGAGGAGTGGCGGTCCATGAACGACCGGCTGTGCTCCATCGTCGCCGGGTTGTGGTGGTGGCGGATGCTGCGGTAGCTGGCCAGCCCGGTGGCGGTGCTCTTGTGGCCGCCGTCCATCGAGACGATGTTGATGTTGACGTAGACGAGCAGGTCGCTCTCGGCCGCCCGCTTGTTGATCTCGACCTCCTCGCCGTGGGGCGTCGTGCCGAGGAACGCCAGGTCGTCGGGGTCCTCGGCGTCGTGGTTGTAGAGGCGGCCCTCCGGGGCGAAGGCGTCGTACACCCGGTCGCCCACCGCGTGGCGGAGCTCGGCCTCGGTCATGCGGCGGTGCAGGGCGAGGGCGGCGATGATCCGGACGTCGTCGACCCCGGCGGCGGCGGCCCGGTCGAGCACCGCCTCGATCACGCGTTGGCGGATGTCGGGCCGGCGCATCTTCGGCAGCGGCAGCGACACGTCGTCGAAGGCGATGACGAGCTTCATGCCGGGGAAGAGGCGGGCCGAGAGCGGGTCGCTGTCGAGCGGGTGGTCGAGGGCGTCGTCGATCGCGCCGGCGACGTCCTTCAGCGGGGCGAGCGGCTCGGCCGGGTAGACGATGCGGCTGCGGCCGGGCGGCAGCTTCTCGAGCCGGAACGACTCGCCGTGGTGGAAGAGGATCGGCGGCGTGGAGCGGTCCACGTCCAGCACCAGTCCGGGTCGGGGCATCAGCAGCGCTCCATGGCGACAGAAGGGCGGGAGGGGGAGGTCACGGGCGTTCCCCGCGGAGGTCGAAGGCGACCTTCACCGCGCCGCGCGCCCCCGCCGCGGCGGCGTGGGCGATGGCGTCGCGGTGGCGGTCGAGCGGGTAGGTCGCGCTCACGAGGCGGCCGAGGTCGAGGTCGCGGACCACCTCGATCGCGGTGTCGAAGTCGGCCCGGCGGTAGGCGTAGCAGCCCCGCAGCGAGGTCTCCCGGTGCCAGAGCGGCGTGAGGTCGACGTGGGTGGGGCCGGGCATGCCGACGAGCACGACGTCGCCGCCGGGGGCGACGACCCGCAGCGCCTGGGCGATCGACTCCTCGGAGCCGACGCAGTCGACGACGGTGGGGAACCCGCCGGTGAGCTGCCCCGCCGCGGCGCCCGCGGTGGCGTCGTCGGAAGCGAGCACGAGCGATCCGGTGACGCCCCGCACCGCCCGGGCCAGCTCGTCGGGGGCGACGACCCGCGTCGCGCCCAGCTCTCCCGCCAGGCGGCGCTGCTCGGGGTGCTTGGCCGTGGTGAGGATCAGCCGGTCGGTGTCTCCACCGCGCTCGGCGTGGCGGAGGGCGGCGAGGGTGAGCAGCCCGAGCGTCCCGGCGCCGATGACGGCGATCGGGCCACCGTCGCGGGCGGCGCCGCCGAGCACCACCTGGGCGGCGTGGACGGCGCAGGCGGTCGGCTCGACCATCACCGCCGCCTCGTCGGAGAGGTCGTCGGGGACGGGCACGACCTGGGCCGGGTGGACGACCATCCCGGCCGACCAGCCGCCGCCGGTCTCACGGGTGAAGCCGCTCTGGAGACCGGGTTCGAGGTGCCCGAAGGCGATGCGCTCGCAGTGGTGGATCGCGCCCGACGCGCACGACGGGCAGACCGGATCGACGCCGCGGACCTCGCAGTGGAGCACCGGGACCAGCACCGCCCGCGTGCCGTCCGGGAGGTCGCCGACGACCTCGTGGCCCGGCGTGAACGGGAAGCTGACGATCGGCTCGAAGTAGCGGCTGGAGCGGCCGTCGATCGTCGCCAGGTCGCTGCCGCAGATCCCGGCGAGCCGCGGGCGGAACGGCAGCCACTCGTCGGTGGGGGGCTCCGGTGGGTCGACGTCGCGCAGGCCGATCGGCCCGACGCCGGCCCCCGCCCCGGGACGGATGCGCCCGGCGACGGCGGCCGCCGCGAGCTGGCCGGGGCGGCGGGAGAAGACGAGGGCCCTCATCGGCGTTCGGGCCTCCGGTGGCGGGCGACGCCGGGCACCACCAGCGCCTCGCGGCGCGGCCCGCGGCGCGCGGGGATCGGCACGGGCGACGGGCGGAATCCGGGGGCCTTCTCCCACTGCTCGACGAGCCAGCCCCGCTTGCGGGCCAGGCTGGCCAGGCGGGCCTCGGGGTTGACCGCGACGGGGAAGCCGACCGCCTCGAGCATCGGCAGGTCGCTGGAGGAGTCGGCGTAGGCGACCGCCTCGGACACGTCGATGTCGTGGGCGTCGGCGTAGTCGTAGAGCGCCTGGGCCCGGCTCTCGCCGGTGGGCGGCACCCGGTCGAGCTGACCCGTGTAGGTGCCGTCGGCGGCGACGGTCATCTCGGCGCACACGATGTCGTCGAAGAGCGGGCGAAGGGGCTCGACCACGAAGTCGAGGGCGCCGGTGATCAGCACCGTGCGGTGGCCGAGGGCCCGGTGCTCGCGGACCCGGCGCAGGCCGGCGGGGAACGACTTGGTGAGGATCAGGTCCGAGAGCATCTCGCCGCCGTCCTCGTGGAGCTCGTCGCGGGGCGCGCCCTCGTAGCGCCGGTAGAAGTAGCGGAGGAAGTCGCTGCGGTCGCGCCGGTCGAGGCGGAGGAGCGACGGGCCCTCGGCGAGGAGCCGGGCGGTGAGCGTGCGGCGGTCGCCCGCGTCGAGGCGGCGGGTGGCCAGCCACGCGAACGAGGTGACCACGTTCGACGCGATCAGCGTGTTCTCGAGGTCGAAGGCGGCGAGCTGACGCTCGGGGGCGAGCACCTGGCGGCGCAGGCGGGTGCTGCGCGCCTCGGCCGCACCCCGCCCCGCCTCGGTGCGCACCCGGGCGTGCTTGACGACCGACGGCAGGTGGATGTGGCGGACGTAGTGCTCCCAGTCGACGACCCGCGGGTCGCAACCGAAGTCGCCCCGGTCGGCCTCGGTGAGCGATTCGTGCAGGGCGAGCAGGCGGTCGACGCCGTAGATCGCCTCGCATTCGGTGTAGGCGCCGTAGAGGGTGACGTACGCGGTGGCCCGCTCGACCTCGTCGCGCTTCTCCTCGATGCCCGCCGCCCACTGGGCCTGGCGACCGCGCAGGGGGAGCGCCTGGAGCGTCCGCTCGGCCAGGCCGAGGACCCTCCGCGCCCGGCGCAGCTCTCCCTCGACCGCGCCGCGGCCGGGGAACCGGAACTCGGGTACGGCGATCGGCTGGCCGTCGCGGTCGTAGAGCGGGTTCTCGGTGAACCACTCCGACACCAGGTCGACCATCCGCTGGAACCGGAGCGGGTTGCTCGACCCCGACGCGACCTGGGTGACGTCGGGTCGGCCGTCGTCGTGGGCCGGTCCGCGGGCGGCGACCGCGCAGATCGCGCCGACGACGAGGTCGACGGGGATCACGTCGACGGTGCCCTCGGGCACGCCCGGGAACTGGCTGAGCAGGCCCCTGGCGTACGAGACGATCACCGGCTCGGCCATGCGGAAGCCGCGGATCCAGCCCGGCACCGGCTCCGACCAGGCCGACTCGATGATCGCCGGGCGCACGATCGACACCGGCACGTCGCCGCGCGACTCGCCGAGCGCCTTCTCGCCGAGCGCCTTGGTCAGGGCGTAGGCGTCGGGCCAGCCGAGGCTCGCGGCGCGGGCGCGCCCGGCCTCGACGAGCTGCTCCTTCACCCACGCGGCCCGCTTCTGCTCGGTCTTCTCGGCGAGCAGCGGCGTCCCGGCGGCACCCAGCTCGCGGCGGGCGTCGGCGCCGAACCCGGCCAGCCGCTCGGGCCGGCGGCTCTCGGCCTCGGAGTCGGCGCGCACCCGCCGGGCGGCCTCGACCTCGCGCCGCCAGTCGACGTCGACCCAGAACGGGCTCTCGTCGACCAGGATCTCGGGCGCCGCGCCCCGGCGGTTCCCCGCCACGTAGCACGTCGACACGGCGACCAGGTGGGGCGAGACGCCGATGTCCTGGAGCGTCCGGGCGATCCGCGTCGGGCCGAGCAGGTTGATCTCGACGGCGAGGTCGAGCGGGGAGTCGAACGACACCGTCGCCGCGGAGTGGATCACCACGTCGCACCGGGCGAGCGCGGCCCGACCCGCGTCGTCGAGCCCGAGCCCGTCGCGGCCGACGTCGCCGGCCACGACCTCGACCCGCTCGGCGACCAGGGCGTCGAACGCCTCGCGGCCGCCGACCTGCTCGCGGTGGCGGTCGAAGCAGTCGTTGCGGAAGATCTCGCGCTGGGCGCGCTGCTCGACGGTGCGCTTGCGCCCCGGGCGGACGAGGAGCACCAGCCGGCAGTCGGGGACCGCGCGCAGCAGCCGCTCGACGAGCGCGGTGCCGAGGAACCCGGTCGCGCCGGTGACGAAGATCGTGCGCCCCGCCAGCGCCTCGGCCACCGTGGCCGCGTCGGGTTCGCCGTCGGGCCGCACGCCGTCGGGCCGCACGCCGTCGGGCCGTATCGGCTCGGGTCGGACGCCGCCCGGGGCGGCGTCGGGTCGGTCGTC
>JAAYBP010000160.1 GCA_012730075.1 Acidimicrobiales bacterium
CTCACCCGCTGGGCCGCCTGGCGGTGGGCGGGCGCCCGCCGCCACCTGCTGAAGGTCGCCTCGCCCCCCGGGCGGGTGACCGCGCTGCCGTCGGGTCCCCGCGAGATCCGGACCGCACCCGGGACGGGTGCCGACGCGTCACCGCAGGTCGTGGCGGCCCTCACGCACGAGCGGGCGGTGGCCCGGGTCGCGCCCGCGTCGGACCGCCTCCCGCTCGTCCTCGCCGCGTTGCGCTCGATGCCCGCCGATCGCGAAGGGCTCGTCCTGTGCCCGTCGGTCGGCGAGGCCGACGCCCTCGCCGTCCGCCTGGGCCGCGCCGGGCTGCCCACGGTGTCGGTCGCCCACGCCCGGCCCGGCCGGGCGGCCGCGGCCGCGTGGGCCCGGGCCGCCGCCGGCGGGGTCCACGTCGTCGGGGCGCGGGCGGGGGCGTGGGCGCCCGTGCCCCGGCTCGGGCGGGTCGTCGTCCTCGACGAGCACGCCGAGGCGTACCAGGAGGAGGCCGCGCCCACCTGGAACGCCCGCGACGTCGCCGTCGAGCGGGCGAGGCGCGCCGGCGTCCGGGCCCTGCTGGTGTCGCCGGTCCCGAGCCTCGAAGCGCTGCACTGGGGTGTCCTCGAGGCGCCGAGCCGAGGGGATGAGCGACGCGGGTGGCCCCACGTCGAGGTCGTCGACCGGCGCATCGAGGACCCCACCGCCGGGTTGGTCACCGACCCGCTGGTGCGAATGCTGCGCTCCGAGGGGCGGATCGTGTGCGTCGTCAACCGCACGGGTCGGAGCCGGCTGGCCGCGTGCGACCGCTGCCGCGAGATCGTCGCCTGCACCGTCTGTGAGGGCGCGCTGGCCCAGCCCGCGGACGACCTCCTGCGCTGCACCCGCTGTGGCGTCGAGCGCCCGGTCGTGTGCGCCCACTGCGGCGGTACCCGGCTGCGGGTGCTGCGGCCGGGGGTGGCCCGTCTCCGGGACGAGATCGCCGCGCTCGTGCGCGAGGACGTCGACGAGGTCACCGGCGCATCCACGGAGCCGCCGACGTCGCGCGTGGTGGTCGGCACGGAGGCGGCGCTCCACCGGGTCGGGTCGGCGACGGGGGTGGCGTTCCTCGACTTCGACCAGGAGCTCCAGGCGCCCCGGATCCGAGGCCGCGAGCAGGCGATGGCCCTCCTCGTGCGGGCCGCCCGCCTGGTGCGCTCCCGGTCCGGCCACGGCCGGGTGCTGGTCCAGACCCGCCGACCCGACGACCTCGTGGTCGAGGCGGCGGTCCACGCCGATCCGTCGCGGTTCAGCACCGACGAGGACGCGCGCCGCCGGGACATGGGCCTGCCCCCGCACCGGGTCGAGGCGGTCGTCTCGGGGCCGTCGGCCCCGGCGTTCGTCGAGGCGCTCGGCCGGCCGATCGGGGTCGACGTCGCCGGCGGCGGCGGCGCCTGGCTCCTCCAGGCGGCCGACCACGCGACGTTGTGCGACGCCCTCGCCGCCGTGCCCCGGCCGCCGGGCCGCCTCCGCATCGAGGTCGACGCCCGCCGATGAGGACCGGACGAGGCCAGAACCGCACGAGGTGCCAGGAGCGTTAGCGGAAAGCGAGCGTTGTCGCCAGACGGATTCCTCGCTGCGCTCGGAACTTGCGGTGCCGTGCTTGCTGGGTCGGCCTCGCCTATCGGCTCGGCCTCCTGGCACCTCGTGTGGTTACCGACCGGTAGGGGTGACGTCGAGGAGGCGGTAGCCGCGCTTGGAGGCGCGGCGGTCGACGGTCCAGCCCCGCTCGCCGAGCCACCGGGCCAGGGAGTCGGCGCCCAGGTTGCGGGCGACGACGAGGTGGGCCGA
>JAAYBP010000017.1 GCA_012730075.1 Acidimicrobiales bacterium
CGGTCGCGCTCCAGCAGTTCGGTGGTGGCGTCGGCGGGACGCGGCACGCCGAGCGCGAAGCCCTGCAGCAGGCGCAGGTCGAGGGTTCGCAGCGCCTCCATCTGGGCTGGGGTCTCGACGCCCTCGACGACGATGTCGAGGTCGAGCGCCTCGGCCATCCGGCGCATGGCGTCGATCAGGGCGAGGGCGCGGGGCGACTCCGGCACGTCGACGAGGAACGACCGGTCGACCTTGACCGCGTCGACGGGGAGGCCGGCGATGCCCCCGAGCGACGAGTAGCCGGTGCCGAAGTCGTCGATCGACACCCGGCAGCCCCTCCGTCGCAGCTCGTCGAGGGTCTTGGACTCTCCGTGCTCGCCCGCCGCGGCGACGGTCTCGGTCAGCTCCACGGTCACCCGGTGGGGGTCGATGCCGGTGTCGTGCAGCACGGCGACGACGTCGCGCACGAAGGTCGGCTCGCGCAGCTGCACTGCGCTGACGTTGACCGACACCCCGATGTCGAGGCCGAGGTCGTGCCACCGGCGGCCCTGCTCGCACGCCCGCCGGAACACCTCCAGCCCTAGGCCGACGATCGCGCCCGACGCCTCGGCCAGGCGGACGAGGTCGAACGGGTCGACCGGGCCCCGCTCGGGGTGGGTCCACCGCAGCAGGGCCTCCACCCCGACGATTCGATCGGCGGCGACGTCGACCACCGGCTGGTACTCGAGCCACCAGGCGCCCGACTCGAGCACGGCCTGGAGGTCGGCCTCGATCTCGAGGCGTCGGCGGGCGTCGGCCTGGAGGCCCTCGTCGAACAGGGCGACCCGCGACCCGCCACCCTCGTGGGCGCGGTGCAGGGCGATCTCCGCGTTCCGCAGCACCCCGCGGTGGTCCGCGCCGGTGCGTCCGACCGCGATGCCGATGCTGACGGTGGCCCGCACCTCGCCCTGGTCGAGGGCCACCGGCGCGGCGCCGAGCTCGCGCACGCGGAGGGCGAAGCGGTACGCGTCGAGCTCGTCGTCGACGTCGGGGAGGATCACGACGAACTGCGACGCGCCGTAGCGGGCGACCTGGTCGGTGCCCCGCGCCTGGGCTCGCAGCCGGTCGGCCAGCTCGGCGAACACGTCGTCGCCGGCGTCGAAGCCGAGCCGCTCGTTGATCCATCCCATGTTGTCGATGTCGACGAACAGCACGGCGGTCGGGTGGGGGTCGTCGGTCGACTCGGCGAGCCGATCGAGGTGGTCGAGGAGGAGGGCCCGGTTGGGGAGCTGCGTTTGGCCGTCGTAGAGCGACGAGCGGCGGAGCTGCTCCTGGAGCCGGTGCTGCTCGGTCATGTCGCGGCACACGATGCTGTAGGTGGAGGTGCCGTCGTCGTGACGGTGGGCGATGATCACCTCCGACACCTCGATCGTCCGACCGTCGGTGTGGCGCAGGCGGTTCGGGCCGGTCCAGCTGCCGCGCTCGTCGGCGATGCGTCGGCCCTCGGCGGCGACCTCCTCGGCCAGCTCGTCCGCTAGGTACCAATCGGGGCGGGTCGCCCCCAGGGGCGGGGCGTCGATGCCGAGGAGTTGGCGGCCGAGCGGGTTGACGTAGTCGACGATCCCGGACCGGTCGATGGTGGCCACCAGGTCGGGGGTCGACTCGACGATCTCGGAGAGGCGTCGGCTGCGGGCGAGGGCGTCGGCGCGTCCGCTGACCACCGCCCCGGTGACGATGCCCGACAGGGTGAAGGTGAGCAGCAGCAGCTGGAGGTCCGAGCCGTCGACCGCCCCGTCGACGAGGGCGTGGGCGCCGGTCGTCGTCACGACGGCGGTGAGGGCGCTCGCCACCGCGGCGGCGACGACCCCATGGTGCACGGCGACGAGGATCACCGGGACGAAGGCGAGGTACGTGAAGCGCGTCGGCTCGTCGGGGGTCAACGCCATCAGGGCGACGGCGATCACCGCCGGGGCGATCACCTGCACGAACCACCACGGGTCGAACCCGGTCCTCGCACGGTCCGAACGCCGGATCGGCCGGCCCTCGATCAACCGGGCGCCGAGCAGCAGGAGCGCCGGGGTGGCGCACGTCATCCCGACGACGTCGCCGACCCAGAACCGCCCGATCTCGACGAGCACGTCGTCGCCGGCGACCAGTCCGACCCAACGCTGCACGGCGACACCGAGTGGGGCGGCGATGCACGCCTGCACGACGCTGCCCGCGGCCACCGTCAGCACGTCCTCCGCCGTCCGCAGGGTCGGGTCGACGCCGAGCCGCCGCAACACCCAGGCGCCCGCCGCGTAGGCGATGCCCAGCACGAGCGTGTTCACCGCGAGGCCGCCCGCGCCGAAGTCGGCCCCCCGCCCCATCACCACGACGGTGCTGAACGCCTCGGCGACCATGATCAGCGGTAGCAGCCGCGGCCGGAACGTGAGGGCGGCGAGCGCCACCCCGGCGGGTGGGAACCAGACGAGCACGGGGCCGGCGAGGTTGGTCTGACGGGCCCAGAGCGCGGCCCCGAGGTAGCCGAGGACGGTCGCGACGGCGATCGCGACCTCCCGCCGCCCCGACTGCGCCGACGTCGCCCCCGTCGTGTCCACTGGCCCGAACGCTAGACCGCCCCACCGCGCCGCGTGTTCGACCCGAGTCGCAACGTGCGGGCCGGCGGCAACCGTGTTGCAACTCCGAGCCGGCGACCACCACAATCGCCCTCGACGCGCTGCCGTAGCTCAGCTGGTTAGAGCGCCTGGTTGTGGACCAGGAGGTCATGGGTTCGAGTCCCATCGGCAGTACCGCGGGCCGCTCCGGCGGCGTGGCCGGCCGACGACGACCAGGAGCTCCCAGTGGCACGTGACGCCCGACCCCAGGCCCGTCTCCCGGCGGGCTTCGTCGACGTCACCGCCGCCGACGCGCGGGCCCGGGCGGCGGCGATCGACGTCGTCACCGCCACGTACCGCGCCCACGGGTTCGAGCCGCTCGAGACGCCGGCGATCGAGTACCTCGACGCGCTCGGCAAGCACCTGCCCGACGTCGACGCGCCCGACCAGGGCGTGTTCGCCCTCCGCGACGACGACGACCGGTGGCTGGCGCTCCGCTACGACCTGACCGCCCCGCTCGCCCGCTACGTCGCGCAGCACCGCCAGCACCTGCCCAACCCCTTCCGTCGCTACCAGGTCGGGCCGGTGTGGCGGCGGGAGAAGCCGGGTCCGGGCCGGTTCCGGCAGTTCGTCCAGTGCGACTTCGACACGGTCGGCAGCGCCAACCTCGCCGTCGACGCCGAGGCGTGCGCCCTGCTCGGCCGGGCCCTCGAGACCCTGGGCATCGCCCCCTCCGAGTACGAGGTCCGCGTCAACGACCGCAAGGTGCTGAGCGGGGTGCTCGCCCGCTCCGGCGTGACCGAACCCGACGCCCAGCTCGACGTGCTGCGCGCGATCGACAAGCTCGACCGGCTCGGCTCCGACGGCGTGCGGGCGCTGCTCGGCGAGGGTCGGCGCGACCGGTCCGGCGACTACACGTCGGGGGCCGGGCTGTCCGACGACCAGGCCGACGTGGTGATGGCCTTCGTGGGAGCCGGCGGCCCCGACCGGGCCGAGGTGCTCGCCGCGCTCGACGACCTCGTCGGCGACGACGAGACCGGACGTCGCGGGATCGAGGAACTGACCGCCATCGCCGAGGGGCTCGACGCCATGGGCGTCGGCCCGCAGGTCGTGTTCGACCCCGGCATCGTGCGCGGTCTCGCCTACTACACCGGCCCGGTGTTCGAGGCGGTGCTGACGTCCGAGACGCTCGACGAGAAGGGTCGCCCCCGCCAGTTCGGAACCGTCGCCGCCGGCGGCCGCTACGACGACCTCATCACGCGGTTCACCGGCCAGGACGTCCCGGCCTGCGGCGGGAGCGTCGGCATCGACCGCCTGCTCGCGGCGCTCCGCGACCGTGGGGCGGCGCCCGAGGTGCCCGGTCCGGTGGTGGTCACCGCCATGGACCGCGACCGCATGACCGACTACCACGCGATGGCCGCCGAGCTGCGGGCCGCGGGCATCGCCGCCGAGGTCTACCTCGGCACCCAGAACCTCCAGAAGCAGATGCGCTACGCCGACCGGCGGTCGTCGCCCGCGGTCGTCATCGCGGGGGGCGACGAGTTCGCCGCCGGGACGGTCCAGGTGAAGGATCTCGCCCTCGGCACCGAGCGGGCGCGGGAGGTGTCGGACCGCGACGAGTGGCGGGCCGACCGACCCGCCCAGCGCACGGTGCCCCGCGCGGACCTCGTCGCGACCGTCGCCGAGGTGCTCGCCGGGAGCTGACCGGCACCCGGCCCGCCGAGAACCACACGAGGGGCCAGGCGCCTCGTGTGGTTTTCAGCCGAACTCGACGCCCTGGGCGAGGGGGAGATCGTCGGAGTAGTTGACCGTGGTCGTGCTGCGGCGCACGTACGCCTTCCAGGCATCGGATCCGCTCTCGCGCCCGCCGCCGGTCTCCTTCTCACCGCCGAAGGCCCCGCCGACCTCGGCGCCGGACGGGCCGATGTTCACGTTGGCGATGCCGCAGTCGGAGCCGTCGGGGCCGACGAAGCGCTCGGCCTCGCGCAGGTCGCGGGTGAAGATCGACGACGACAGGCCCTGCGGCACGTCGTTGTGCACGGCGATCGCCTCGTCGAGGTCGTCGTAGGTGAGCGCATAGAGCAAAGGACCGAACGTCTCGGTGCGCACCAGGTCGGTCTGGGCCGGCATGGCGACGAGCGCGGGCGACAGGTAGCAGGCTTCGGGCGCCTCGTCGGCACGGACGCGCTCGCCTCCGGTGACGACGCGCCCACCGTCGATCGCGGCGCGCGACAGCGCGGCGAGCACCCGCTCCCCGGCGGGGACGTCGATGACCGGACCGACGAGCGTGCCGTCGGCGAGGGGGTCGCCGATCGGGAGCGACGCGAACGCGGCGGCGACCCGCTCGACGAGCTCGTCGTGGCGCGAGCGGTGGACGATCAGGCGGCGCAGCGTCGTGCAGCGCTGGCCGGCGGTGCCGGCGGCGGCGAAGGTGACGGCCCGCACGACGAGGTCGAGGTCCGCGCTCGGCGCGACGATCGCCGCGTTGTTGCCGCCCAGCTCGAGCAGCGAACGGCCGAACCGCTCGGCCACCCGGGGCCCGACGGCCCGGCCCATCGGGGTGGACCCGGTGGCCGACACCAGCGCCACGCCGGGGTGGTCGACCAGCGCCCGGCCGGCGTCGGCCTCGCCCAGCACGACCTGCCCGAGGGCGGCGGGCGCGCCGGTCTCCTCGGCCGCCCGGTCGAGCAGGGCCTGGCAGGCCAGGGCGGTCAGCGGCGTCTTCTCCGAGGGCTTCCACACCACCGGGTCGCCGCACACCAGGGCGAGCGCCGTGTTCCACGCCCAGACCGCCACCGGGAAGTTGAAGGCGGTGACGATGCCGACCGGCCCGAGCGGGTGCCACGACTCGGTCATTCGGTGCCCCGGCCGCTCGCTGGCGATCGTCCGCCCGAAGAGCTGGCGCGACTGGCCGACCGCGAGGTCGCAGACGTCGATCATCTCCTGCACCTCGCCGAGGCCCTCGGAGCGGATCTTCCCGGCCTCGACGCTCACGAGCGTGCCGAGGTCGGCCCGGTGCTGGCGGAGCAGCTCGCCCAGGGCGCGGACGGTCTGGCCGCGGACCGGCGGGGGCACGAGCCGCCACGCGCGGAACGCCTCGGTCGCCCGGTCGACCGCGGCGTCGACGTCGGCGGCGGTGGCCCGGGGGAGCGGGTCACCGACGGGCGTTCCGGTGATCGGCGTGCGGCCGTGGGCACCTTCGCCGGGCGGCGGGGTGACCCCCATGCGCTCCAAGGCCTCGCGGGCGATCCGGTCGACGGCGGAGGGGGCGGGGAGCGGAGCCATGGGGTCCTCCCGGTCGGGGGCGCTCGGGCGGGCAGGTTCGCCGCGCCGGCCTGTCCCCGCAAGCGCGTCGCGTACGGATGGGGTCGGAGGAAGCCCGTTGCGCGGGTGGGCCGGCGGTCCCCCGGTCGGGCGCGGCGCCGCCCTCTAACGTGCGCGCCATCCCGTCGATCGATGGTGGACCTCCGGAGGAACGTTGGGCATCGAGCGGATCCGCGTGCTGGGACTCGGCAACGTCGGGGAGCTGGTCGCCCACCTCCTGGCCGGAGCCGGCTTCGACGTGGCGGGTGCCGACCGCCGCGACCGCGCCGAGCTGCCGTTCCCCGTCGACGCGTTCGACGTCGCCGACCCCGCCGCGCTCGGTCGGGAGCTGGACGGATACGACGCCGTGGTGTCCTGCCTCCCCTACGACCGCAACCTCGCGGTGGCCGAGGCGGCCGCGGCGCGGGGGATGCACTACTTCGACCTCACCGAGGACGTCCCGACCACCACCCGCATCCGCGAGCTGGCCGCGACGGCCGACGGCCTGATGGCACCCCAGTGCGGGCTCGCCCCCGGGCTGATCGGCATCGTCGGGTCGTCGCTCGCCGACGGTCTGACCGAGTTGCGCCGCATGCAGCTCCGGGTCGGCGCGCTGCCCCAGCACCCGTCGGGGGTCCTCGGCTACTCCTTCACGTGGTCGCCCGAGGGCGTGATCAACGAGTACCTGAACGACTGCGAGGTCATCCGCGACGGGCATCGCCAGGAGGTACCGGCGATGGCCGACATCGAGACCGTCGTGATCGGCGGCGACCGCCTGGAGGCCTTCGCCACGTCCGGCGGCCTCGGCACCCTGTGCGAGACCTACGACGGACGCATCCGCCACCTCGACTACAAGACGCTCCGCTACCCGGGCCACTGCGACGCGATCCGCTTCCTGCTCGACGAGCTGGCCCTCCGCGACCGCAAGGAGCTGGCGGGCGAGATCCTCGTGACCGCCAAGCCGCCGGTCGACGCGGACGTCGTGTACCTGTACGCCGCGGTCGAGGGCCAGGACGACGGGCGGCTCGTGCGGCGCGAGCACGTGCGCGCCTGGTACCCACGCACCATCGCCGGGCGGGAGTGGCGGGCGATCTCGTGGACCACCGCCGGCTCCGCGTGCGCGGTGGTCGAGCTGGTGGCCCGGGGCGTGCTCGCCCAGCGGGGCTTCCTGCGCCAGGAGGACGTCGCCCTCGACGACCTGCTCGCGACCACCAGCGGGAACCTCCTCGCCGACGGGGATCCGGAGCGGTGACCGCCGCGGTGGTCGAGGCCGTCGTGCGGGGCGTGCCCGGCGTCGACGCCGACCGGGTCCTCGCCGCCGTCGACCTGCGTTACATCCGGGGTCAGACCCCAGATGTAACACCGGTCGCCGGGAGCGGTGAACGCGTCGGGCGGGCCGAGGTCGCCTTCGCGCTGCACGTCGTGCTGTTCGCCGACCTGCTCGACGCCGTGCCCTCCGCCGCCGCCTACGTCGCCGACGGGCGCCGGGTCGTGCTCGACCACGCCGCGGTCCGCACCGTCGCCTGGCCGTGTGGCGGCCTGCCCCCCGGGCGCGAGCAGGTCACTCGGCTCCTCGAACCGCTCGGGTACGAGCGCCACGCCACCTACCCGCTCACCCGGCTGCGGATGACCGGCCACGCCTACGCGCACCTCGACCGGCCCGAGGACGTGCCGCAGTGGTTCGTCTCGGAGCTGCACCCCGACGAGTTCTCGGCGCCGTTCCGGCAGGTGGTGGGTGACCTGCTGGCTACGTCGGTCGACCCGCTCGCCGCCGGTGATCGCGACCGCCTCGACCGCCTCGCCGCCGACGGGGGGCTCCCGGTCGACGACGCGGCCGCCCTGGTCGCCGCGCTGCGGCGCTGCTTCGGCCGGCACCACCGGCTCCCGGTCGATCGCGACCTCGACCTGCTCGCCGCCGAGTCGGCCGAGATGGCGTGGATCGCGACCGAAGGGACCAC
>JAAYBP010000161.1 GCA_012730075.1 Acidimicrobiales bacterium
GACCGGTGGCTGGGGGCCATCACCCTGGCCGTCGGCCTGTACACCTCGAGCTCCTTCGGTGCGATCACGATGGTGCTGGCCATGTCGGCCGTGTGGTTCACCCGCACGCTGCGGAGCCACACCGCCGTGCTGGCGGTGGTGCTGATCGGCATCCTGCTCGGGACCGTTTTCCTGTTGACGCGGCCGGTGCAGGAGGTACCGGTCGAGGAGAGCAAGGTAGAGGTCAGCTCGGGCCTCAGCGAGAGCCGGTTCGAGAAGAGCCAGACCGGCCGCCTCCGGCTGTGGACGCGCGGCCTGGGCCAGTGGGCGGACAACCCGTGGGGCATCGGACCCAGCGGTGCCTCCGACCGCAAGTTCATCGAGCTGCACGACGTGCGGGAGGACTCGAGCATCGGCCAGATCCACTCGGACCCGCTGGGGATGCTGGTCGAGCGGGGGGTGATCGGCCTGGTCGGCTGGATCGGCATGTGGGTGTCGTTCTGGTCGGCCGCGCCCAAGCGCGGGCTGGCCCGCCTGATGATCCTCGGCTTCCTGATGCAGACCGTGTTCCGGGAGACGATCCACTACCGGCACCTGTGGATCGTGCTGGCGCTGGCGATGGTGATCGACCACCGGAACGAGGCGCGCTCCCGGGGCTCTATCGTCGCCGCGACCTGAAACCAAGGAGCAACGACTGCATGTTCCCCTTCTGGGATCTCGCCATCGCCCCGGTCCTCGCCGCGGCGGGGGCGCGCCGGCTCGTGGAGATCGGCGCGCTTCGTGGCGAGCACACGCAGCTCATCGTCGATCACCTCGGCCCCGAGACCGAGCTCCACGTGATCGACCCGGTCCCGGACTTCGACCCGGCCGAGCACGAGCGGCGCTTCGCCGGCCAGTACGTGTTCCACCGGGCGCTGAGCGTCGACGTGCTGGGCGACCTGCCACCGATGGACGCGGCGCTGATCGACGGTGACCACAACTGGTACACCGTCTTCAACGAGTGCCGCCTGCTGAGCGAGGTGGCCCGCGCGGCGGGGAAGCCGCTGCCGGTGATGATCCTCCACGACGTCGGCTGGCCGTACGGGTACCGGGACCTCTACTACGACCCGGACACGGTGCCCGCCGAGCACCGACACCCCTGGCGCCACGCCGGGATGCGGCCGGGCCGCAGCGAGCTGGTCGAGAAGGGCGGCCTCAGCCCGACGATGTGCAACGCCGAGCACGAGGGCGGGCCGCGCAACGGCGTGATGTCGGGCCTGGAGGACTTCATCGCGGGCTACGACAAGCCGCTGCGCACCCTCGTCATCCCGATCTACTTCGGGCTCGCGATCGTCGTCGAGGAGGAGCGGCTCGAGGCGCAGCCGGAGCTGGCGGCGGTCCTCGACCGGCTGGAGTCGGCCGAGGGGCGGGGCGAGTTGCTCGAGCTCGCCGAAGAGGTGCGCATCAAGGCGATGCTGCTCCAGCACCAGGTGTACTACCAGCGCGAGGACCAGCAGCGTCGCATCGGTCGGCTCCGGTACCGGTACCTGGAGACCGTGAAGGGCTCGCTGCTGAACGAGCACTACCTGGAGAACGAGGCCCGCCTCGAGCACCTGGTCACCCGGAGCCGCGACGGCCGTCCGCCCGAGGCCCGGATCCTCCGCGACCCCGTCCGCCAGGACCAGGAGACGTTCCGGCGCCTCCAGCGTCAGCGCAGCGGCGCGGCCGGTCCCGGCCCCGGCGGAGACTCGTTCGTGCCCTACACGGCGATGGGGCGCACCCGGCTCCAGTACATCGAGCAGGCGCTCGACACGATCCGTCGCGACGGAGTCGGCGGCGACCTCGTCGACAGCGGCGTGGGTCGCGGCGGCGCCGGCATCTTCATGCGGGCCTGGCTCGACGCCACCGACGTGTCGAGTCGGCGGCTGTGGGTCGTCGACCGCTTCCGCGCCGCGGAGGACGGCGAGAACGCACCCAGCCTCCCGGTCACGGGCGTGGCCGGCTTCCGGGCCGACCTGAACGTCGTGCGGGACGGGTTCTCCCGCTTCGGCCTGCTCGACGACCAGGTGCGGTTCCTCCAGGGGAACCCCTGGAGCTCCCTCGCCGACGCCGCGATCGGCAAGGTCGCGCTGCTCCGCATCGGCCCGCACCAGGGCCACCGCGACGCCCGCCGCGTCCTCAACCGGCTCTACGACAAGCTGGCGATCGGCGGCTACGTGATCGTGGACGACCCGACCGGCGAGGTCGGCGAGGTCGTCGAGCAGTTCCGCGCCGAGCGCGGCATCGAGGCCCCGACCGAGACGGTCGACACCACCGCGATCGCCTGGCGCAAGGACGCCGAGCGGCCCGCGCCCCCGTCGACCGGTCCGGTCACCCGCATCAAGGAAGCGGTGCGCGGGCGCGTCAGGGGCGACACCAGCTCCGCCGCGCCGGTACCGGTCCCCGAACGTCCGAGGGTCCCGCTCGCCCCCGCCGTCCCCGACGGGCCGGTCGACCTGACCGTCGTCGTCGTCTTCTACGACATGAAGCGCGAGGCGGCCCGCACCCTCCACTCGCTGTCGCGGGCCTACCAGGAGAAGCTCGGCGACCTCACCTACGAGGTGATCGCCGTCGACAACGGTTCGTCGCCGGGTCAGCGGCTCACCGCCGACGACGTCGCCGCGTTCGGACCGGAGTTCCGGCTGCTCGACCTCTCGGAGGAGGCCGAGCCCTCCCCGGTGCTCGCCCTGAACCGGGGCATCGCCGAGGGGCGCGGCGAGAACTTCGCCCTGATGATCGACGGCGCCCACGTGCTCACGCCGGGCGTGCTGCGCTTCGGCATGGCCGGGCTCGACACCTACTCGCCGGCGATCGTCGCCACCCAGCAGTGGTACACCGGACCTGGCCAGCAGGGCGACGCCATGGACGACGGCTACGACCAGGCCTACGAGGACCGGCTCTTCGAGGGGATCGACTGGCCCGCCGCCGGGTACCGCCTGTTCGAGATCGGCCACTTCATCGGCGATCGCGACTGGCTGGACGGCGTGTGGGAGAGCAACTGCATGTTCGTCCCCCGGTCGCTGCTCGAGCAGTCCGGCTGCTTCGACGAGAGCTTCTCGATGGCCGGCGGCGGCTACGCGAACCTCGAGCTGTACGAGCGGCTGGGCTCGTCGGCGGACGTGACGGTGGTGACCATCCTCGGGGAGGGGTCCTTCCACCAGGTGCACGGCGGGACCACGACCAACCAGCCCGACGCCGTCGAACGCCGGGCCCGCGTCCACGGCTACAGCCGGCACTACGCCGAGCTGCGCGGACGCCCCTTCCGCGGGCCGGGCAAGCCGATGCACTACGTCGGTTCGATCGGCTCGCCGGCCGCCCGGCGCACGCGGGCCCGCCGCCTGTCCTCCGCCGCGTTCGCGGAGGCGGCCGAGGTCGGCGGCATCGACGGCCGCCCCGCCGAGCCGACGCCGGTCCCCCAGGAGCTCCAGGTCGCGTTCCTCGACGCGGTGTGGCACAGCGTGCCGTGGGCCCACACGACCTGGCTGGGCGAGCGCATCGAGTCGGCGCCCACCGACCTCCTCGCCTACCAGGAGGCGATCGCGTCGGTCCGCCCCGACCACGTGGTCGTCACCGGCGGCGACGGGGGCCGGGCCCTCTTCCTCGCGTCGGTCTGCGAGCTGGTCGGCCACGGCCGGGTGATCGTCGTCGACGAGGCGCCGCCGGTGCCCGCCCACCCGAGGATCGACGTCGTCGACGGGCGGGCCGATTCGCCCGACGTCGCCGCGCGCGTCCGCGACGCCGTCGGCGACGGCCGGGCGCTCGTGGTGCTGGGCCGGATGGTCGACCAGCCGACCACCGTGCGGGAGTTCGAGGCCTACTCGTCGCTCGTGCCGGTCGGTTCCTACGTGGTCGTCGCCGACACGATCGTGAACGGCCACCCGGTGTGGACCGGGTTCGGCAACGGCCCCGCCGAGGCCGTCAAGCAGCTCCTCACGCGCCACGGCGAGTTCGTGTCGGACCCGTTGATGGAGAAGTACTCCCTCAGCTTCAACCCCGGCGGGTTCCTGCTGCGGTCCCGGTAGCGCCGCCGTGGCCCCGTCCCCGCTGGTCAGCGTCGTGGTGGTCGTGCACGACATGGCCCGCGAGCTGCCCCGCACGCTGCGCACCCTCGCTCCCGGGCACCAGCGCGACATCGAGCCGGGCCAGGTCGAGCTGGTGCTCGTCGACAACGGCTCGTCGGAGCCGGTCGATCCGACGCTGCTCGCCGCCCACCCGGGTCCCGTCGTCCACCACCGGCTGGACCCGGCGCCGGCGTCTCCCGCCCGGGCGGCGAACCTCGGCATCGGGTCGGCGACCGCCCCGCTGGTCGGCCTGATCGTCGACGGGGCGCGCATGGCGTCGCCACGGTTGCTCGCCTCCGCCCGGCGCGCCTCCCTCCTCGCCGACCGGCCGGTGGTGACCGCCCCCGCCTACCACCTCGGGCCGGTGGTCCACATGCGGGCCGCCGAGGCGGGCTACGACCAGCGCGTCGAGGACGAGCTTCTCGCCGGCAGCGGCTGGGAGGACGACGGCGACGCCCTGTTCGCCATCAGCACGTTCGCCGGGTCGTCGCACCGCGGCTGGTTCGGTCCGATGGGGGAGAGCAGCTCGCTCTTCCTCGACCGGAGCCGGTGGGCCGAGCTGGGCGGACTCGACGAGGCGTTCGCCCTGCCCGGCGGGGGGCTGGTCAACCACGACCTGTATCGGCGGGCGTGCGCCCTCCCGGGCATCGAGCTGGTGCAGCTCCTCGGCGACGGGACGTTCCACCAGTACCACGGCGGGGCGGCGACCGGGCGGCGCTTCACCTGGGACGAGATGCACGCGGACTACCGGTCGATCCGGGGCTCCGACTACCGGCCCCCGTCGCTCCGGCCGGTGTACCTCGGCCCGCTACCGGACCCGGCGGTCGGCCACCTCGAGCGCTCGGTCGCGTGGCGGGTCGCCCACGGGTGGCCTCAGGACGGGGCGCAGTAGCCGGCGGAGGGGGCCGGTGCCGTGACCCGCACCGTCAGGCCGTCCAGCTCGGCGACGAGCCGCGTGCCGTCGCGGGTCTCGAACGGGACCGGCCGCGACGCGGGGCGGCCGTCGTCGAGGTACACGACCCGCACCGGACCGCGGATCACGATCTCGTCGCCGCGGTCGAGCCGGAGGTCGCCCGCCTCGGTGTCGGGATCGGTACACGGCGTCGGGCGCGGGTCGCCGGAGCGTTGCGCGAGGCCGAGGCGGACGCGCAGCTCGTTCTCCAGGGCGGGGGAGATCGGATGGTCGGGTACGGCGAGCTTGCCCGCGTCGTAGGCGTCGAGCAGCCAGCCGATCGTCAGCTCGCCGTCGTACGCGTCGGCGATCGGTTGGACGTCGCGGGGGACCTCCCTCGCGAACGGCACGCGGACCGCGTTGGTGATGATCCGCTCCCGGTCCTCCATGTAGGGACGGCCGAACACCTCCGGGCGGAGGGCGTCGGCGTTCGGCGGTAGCGGGATCAGGGCCAGGACGACCAGCACCGGAACCGTCGCCCGCCAGCGGCGGGCCACCTGCTCGGCGCCGACCGCGACCGCGGGGAGGGCGAGCGCGGTGGCGATGTGGACGTAGCGATCGGCCCGCGACCCGTTGAAGCCGGTGAACCACCGACCCCACCCGGTGGTGGCGGCCCACAGCACGCTGCCGACGAGCATCGAGGTCGGCGCGGCGAGGCGGCCGCGGGTCGCCCGCCAGGCGGCGTGGTCGCCGCGCCGCCACCGGCCCAGGCCCGCCGCCCACGCCCAGGCCAGACCGCCGACGGCCAGGGCGGCGGCCACCACCGCCAGGATCCGGTGGTGGCCGATGCCGACGAAGGTGCCCGAGACCGACCACCAGATCCACTCGGCGAGGCGGGCCGTGGTCGGGCTCCCCAGGGGTCCCGAGCTGTCGGCGTGTTCGATCAGGTACCAGGCGAGGTACACCGCGGCGACCGGTGCCGAGAGGGCGGCCGCCGCCCGCCAGCCCCGTCGGAGCAGCACGGTCGCGGCGGTGACGACCACCAGGATCGGACCGACCCCCGCGGTCATAACCGCCCCGATCCCGGCGAGGACGGCGACCGCGTCGCGGCGACCGAGCGGGCCGTCGTGGTCGGCGAGGAGCAGGTGGGTCAGCCCCAGGACCAGGGCGCCGCTGAACCCGACCTGGAACGCCCACAGGATGTTCTGGTCGCCCGGCCCGTAGAGCACGAACACCGCCGCGTAGGCGGCGGCGAGCCAGGGGCGGACGCCCGACCGTCGCATGACGCGGTGCAGGAGCACGACGGCGGTCAGGTGCAGCGCGATCACCACCGCCTGGTACGGGCGGTAGCTGTCGATGCCGAAGACGTTCCACAGCACCTGGTACACCAGCACGGGCCCGGCGGCGGGGTGCACGTTGAACGGCTCGAAGTAGCTCGCCGGCTCGATCGCCATGCGCTCGGTGAAGAACATCCACTCGTCGCGGAAGAACCAGTGGTAGCGGCCGTAGCCGAACAGCAGGACCGGGAACGCGACGACGACGTATCCCAGCAGCAGGATCGTGGGCAGCCGGTGCAGCAGCCGCTCCCGGTCCCAGGTCGGGGCGTCGGAGGCGGTCTCGGCGGTCGGGTCGGAGGCGGTCGTGGCGGCGTCGGCGGCGGCGGCGGGGGGCGCGGCCGACGGGGCGTCAGAGGGCAAGTGGGATCTGGCCCTTCGGGTACGCCGACGGGGCGAAGAACCACGTCTCCATGGCGTGGCGCTCGAGGGACATGCCCGGGGCGACCGCGGTGCGGTGGAGGAAGAGGTGGTCGAAGAGGAGCGCGTCGCCCGCCTCGAACTCCGGGCGGACCACGGCGACGCCGTCGGCGACCCGCTCGACGGTGTCGGGGGATACGTCCCAGTCGAAGTAGGTGCCGTCGCCCCCGGTCTCGACGACGCGGTCGAGGCGTCGGGGGACGACGTCGAGGCCCGGCGCGTCGACGCCGCACGGGCCGAGCGCCAACCACAGGTTGAGGGTGCGGACGTCCTCGCCGAGGAACGCGCCGTCCTGGTGCCAGCCGGTGTTGGTGTCGGTGGGGACCCGCCGGAGCGTGCACTTGTTGGCCGACAGGGCCGGGACCTCACCGAGGTACGACGTGACCAGGTCGAGCACGCCGGTCTCGTCGACCAGCTCGGTCAGCTCGTGCAGCATCCGGGGCGAGTCCGCGGTCCAGACCGCCCCGCTGCGCCGGACCCAGTTGCGTCGGCCCCCCACGCGGTACTCGCCGCCGTTCGGTGTGAAGTGCGCGTACCAGCCGTCGCTCGGGTCGTCGGCGTCGAAGGCGGCCAGGGCGGCGTCGATGCCGCCCGCCAGGGCGGCCGCCCGATCCGGGGGGATCAGGCCCCGCACCCACACGCAGCCGTGCTCGGCCAGGCCGGCCCGCAACCGCTCGACGTCGAGGTCGGCGGGGGAGATCGGGGTCAGCGGGGACGGGTGCTCGGTGGAGCTCGTCACCCGGTCCGGTGGTGTCGGGGCCACCGGGCGGGGCCGGGCTCCGACCGCGTGGCGCAGGGACACGAGGCGCTGCTCGATGTCGGCGTGGCGGGCCCGCCGGTTGGCGTGGCGGAGGGCCGCCACCGCCTCGTGGTCGAGCCCCGCCCCGAGCAGCGCCTCGGCGTCGGCGATGACCGCCCGGGCGTTCATCGTCTGCTCGTCCACGGCACCTCCTCGACGGCCTCGGTCGCCTCCGGCAGGGTAGTGGGCCGACCGCGCCGCGGGGTCGCCGCGGTTGCCAAGCCCGGCGGATCCTGCCACGCTCTCCCGATCCTCCGAATACGAGTGTGCACCCAGGTGGGGCGATGACGGGACAACCAGAGGTCGCGATCGTGGGCGGCTGCGGACACGTCGGCCTCCCGCTCGGGCTGGCCCTCGCCGACGCCGGACCGCGCGTGGTCCTCTACGACCTCAACGAGGCTGCGATCGACCAGGTCCGCGCCGGGAAGATGCCGTTCGTCGAGCACGGGGCCGAGGAGGTGCTGGCCCGGGTGCTCGCCTCGGGCACGTTGACGCTCAGCGCCGACGCGTCGGCGGTCGCGGGCGTCGAGCACGTCGTGGTGGTGATCGGCACTCCGGTCGACCAGCACCTCAACCCCGACCCGGGTGCCGTGGTCACCGCCATCGAGCGGATGCTCGACCACCTGACCGACGGTCAGCACCTGGTGCTCCGCAGCACCGTCTACCCCGGGGTCACGGGGATGGTCGAGCGTCTGCTGCGGGCGCACGGCAAGCGGATCGACGTCTCGTTCTGCCCCGAGCGGATCGCCGAGGGCAAGGCGATGGAGGAGCTGCACTCCCTGCCGCAGATCGTGTCGGGGCGGACGCCCCGGGCGGTGGCGCGGGCCACGGAGCTGTTCGGTCACCTCACCGACTCGATCATCCCGGTCGGCGTCGAGGAGGCCGAGCTCGCCAAGCTGTTCACCAACACGTGGCGGTACATCAAGTTCGCGGCGGCGAACCAGCTCTACATGATGGCCACCGAGTTCGGGGCCGACTTCGACGTGATCCACCGGGCGATGACCCAGGACTACCCGCGGGCCGCCGACATGCCGGGGCCCGGCCTGGCGGCCGGTCCGTGCCTGTTGAAGGACACGATGCAGCTCGCAGCCTTCAACAACAACAACTTCATGCTCGGACACGCCAGCATGATGGTGAACGAGGGCCTGCCGATGTTCCTGATCGACCAGATCGAGAAGGAGCACGACCTCACCGACCTGACCGTCGGCCTGCTCGGCATGGCGTTCAAGGGCGAGTCCGACGACATCCGGTCGAGCCTCAGCTACAAGCTGAAGCGGCTGCTGCGGCTCAAGGCGGCGCGGGTCCTGTGCTCGGATCCCTACGTGACCGTCGACGACGACCTCGTCCCGCTCGACGTCGTGCTCGAGCAGGCGGACCTGCTGGTCATCGGGGCGCCGCACCGGGCGTACTCGCAGCTCGCCCCCACCGTCCCGGTGATGGACGTGTGGCGGATCGTGCCCGACGGCGCCTCGCGTTGAGCCCCGCCGCCCGGTCGGTCCGGACGTGCGGTCCGGGCCGGTTAGCGTGCGGCCCCCGGCCCGGAGCGACCGACGGAGGTGACCGACCATGACCGTGCGGGTGTCGATCGTCGTCCCCGTCTACAACGAGGACGACGGGATCAACGGCTTCCTCGACCGGCTGTTCGACGGGATCACGATGCCGTGCGAGGTGCTGGCGGTGTACGACTCGCCGGACGACTCCACCGTGCCCCACCTCGAGGCCTACGCGCGGAAGGACCCGCGGGTGGTGCCGACGCTGAACACCTACGGCAAGGGGGCCGCCCAGGCGCTGCGGTACGGCATCGACCACGCCGAATCCGACATCGTCGTGGTGACGATGGCCGACGGCAGCGACGATCCCCAGCAGGTCGAGGCCCTGGTCCACCTGGTCGAGCGCGGCGTGGTCGTCGCCGCGGCGTCGCGGTACGCGAAGGGCGGCCAGCAGGTCGGGGGGCCGTGGTTGAAGCGGATCATGTCCCGCGGCGCGGGGTTGTCGCTCTACTGGCTCGCGCGGGTCGGGACCCGCGACGCGACCAACTCGTTCAAGGCCTACGACCGGGAGTTCATCCGCCGGGTGGGCGTCGAGTCCGACACCGGGTTCGAGCTCGGGCTCGAGATGGTCGCCAAGGCGCGCCGCTACCGCGAGCCGGTGGCCGAGCTGCCGACGATCTGGCTCGACCGGACCGTCGGGCAGTCGAACTTCCAGGTCTGGTCCTGGTTGCCCCGCTACCTGCGGTGGTATCGCTACGCCTTCGGGCCGAGGTTGAGATGAAGGTTCTCGTCAGCGGATCGTCCGGTTTCATCGGCGGCTACGTCGTCCAGGAGCTCCTGGGCCGTGGCCACGAGGTGGTCGGGATCGACAACCACTCGAAGTACGGCAGGGTCGCCAAGTCCTACGACGACGACCCGGGCTACACGCTCGTCGAGGGCGACGCCCGCGACGTCGACCTCCTGGCCGAGCTGCTCGCCGACTGCGACCACTTCATCGCCGGCGCGGCGATGATCGGCGGGATCTCCTACTTCCACGCCTACGCGTACGACCTGCTGGCGACGAACGAGCGGATCATGGCGGCGTCGTGCGACGCGGCGATCCGGGCCGCCCGGGACGGCCGCCTCCAGAAGGTGACCTACATGAGCTCGTCGATGGTGTTCGAGTCGACCGACTCGTGGCCGTCGGTCGAGGGTGACGAGCGGAGGATCGCCCCGCCGCTGTCGTCGTACGGGTTCCAGAAGCTGGCGGTCGAGTACTTCGCCCGGGCCGCGTGGGACCAGTACCAGCTCCCCTACACGATCGTGCGGCCGTTCAACTGCGTCGGCATCGGCGAGGGTCGGGCGCTGGGCGACGTCGAGGTGCCGAGCGGCAACGTGAAGCTGGCGATGAGCCACGTCGTGCCGGACCTCGTGCAGAAGATCGTCAAGGGCCAGGACCCGCTCCACATCCTCGGCGACGGCAACCAGGTGCGGCACTACACCTACGGCGGCGACCTGGCGCGCGGCATCGTCACCGCGATGGAGCACCCCGACGCCCGCAACGACGACTTCAACCTGTCGACGGCGGCCTCGACCACCGTGCGGGAGCTGGCCGAGGTCATCTGGCGCAAGCTCAAGGGCCCCGACGTGCCGCTCTCGATCGTGTCCGACGAGGCCTACGACCACGACGTCCAGAAGCGGGTGCCTTCGGTCGAGAAGGCGAAGCGGGTGCTCGGCTTCGAGGCGACCACCACCCTCGACGAGATGCTCGACGAGGTGATCCCCTGGATCGAGCGGGCGGTGGCCGACGGGCGCATCTGAGCCGGGCCCGGGGCCACCCCGGTCGGGCCGGTCCCCGGGTCAGGCCCGAGCGTCCTCGGGGCGGTCCTCGGGGTGATCGTCGGTCCCCCGGCCGAGCGGTCGCGCGGGGATGCCGACGACCGTCGTGCCCGCGGGGACGTCGTCGACCACGACCGCGTTGGCCCCCACCGACGCGTCGTCGCCGAGGGTGACCGGCCCGAGCACCCGGACGCCGGTGCCGATGCGGACCCGCTCGCCCAGGGTCGGTCCGACCACCTGGCCGGCGACGAGCCCGATCGTCGTGAAGGGGCCGATCACCGAGCGGGCGCCGATGGTGGTGATCCCGTCGACGACGACCTGGCCGTGGGGGATGAACACCCCCGGCGCGACCACCACCGGGTCGCCGATGGCGATCTGGCCGCGCGTGACCGCCAGGCGGTGGAGCAGCCGGGGCAGGAACGGGACGTCGCGACGCTGGAGACCGACCTTGGCCCGGTAGCAGCACTGCCCGAGGAAGGCGTCGGTGACCAGGCACAGGCGCGCGACCTGCACGGCGACGTCGAGGCGGGAGGCGCCCGCCGGACGTTCGCCGCGGTGGCGGGCGGCCATCCGCGCGTCGGCGGCGACGGCGCGGGTGAAGCGGGGCTGGCGGGAGCGGACGTCGTCCCACAGCTCTCGGGTGGCCGCGGTGCGGGGTCGGGCGTCGATCGAGCGCCAGCTGGGCACCGGGCCGAACGTACCACCGGCGCCGTGGCCCGCAACCGTGAGCGGAAGGAGGACACCTGCGTGCTGGTTCCGCTCACGGTTGGCGCCCACGCGTTTCGTAGGGTGTTGCCCGGTGAAGAGCGCCCACGCCCAACCCCACCCGAGCCCGCCTCCGCCGGCGGTGTCGGACGGCACGATCCCGTTCAACCGGCCCACGCTGGCCGGTCGAGAGCTCGAGCACATGCGCGCCGCGGTGGAGCGTGGCCACACGTCGGCGGACGGCCCCTTCTCGCGGGCGGTGGCCGAGCTGCTGGAGGCCGAGACCGGGGCGGCCGAGGTGCTCCTCACGACCTCGTGCACCGCCGCGCTCGAGATGACGGCGATGCTCCTCGACGTCGGTCCCGGCGACTCGGTCGTGGTGCCGTCGTTCGGGTTCGTCACCACCGCCCTCGCCTACGCACGGCAGGGGGCGCGCGTGCTGTTCTGCGACATCGAGGCCGCCACGCTCGGACTCGACCCCACCCACCTGGCGACCCTGATGGACGAAACCGTCCGGGCGGTCGTGCCGATCCACTACGGGGGCATCGCGTGCGACCTCGACGCCATCCGCGAGGTGGTCGCCGCGTGGCCCCGGGCCGAGCTCGTCGAGGACAACGCCCACGGCCTGTTCGCCGCCTACCGCGACCGTCCGCTCGGCTCGTTCGGCCGGTTCGCCACCCTCAGCTTCCACGAGACGAAGAACTTCATCTGCGGCGAGGGTGGCGCCATCCTCGTCAACGACGAGGCCGACGTGGACCGGGCGCGGGTCGTGTTCCACAAGGGCACCAACCGGAGCGCGTTCCTGCTCGGCCAGGTCGACAAGTACACCTGGCAGGACACCGGGTCGTCGTTCGGCCTGTCCGACGTGCTGGCGGCCTACCTGTACGGGCAGCTCGACGAGCGTGAGTCGATCCTCGGCCGCCGCCGCGCCGCGTTCGACCGGTACCTCGACGCGCTGGCGCCGCTGGCCGACCGCCACGGCCTGCGCCTCCCGATCGTCACCCCCGACCGGCGGCAGGGCTACCACCTGTTCTACGTGCTGCTCCCGGACCAGCGCACCCGCGACCACGTGTTGGACGAGATGCGGGCGAGCGGGGTCCACGCCACGTTCCACTACGTGCCGCTCCACTCCTCGCCCCACGGGCGCCGGGTGTCGGCCCGCCCGGTCGACTGCCCCACCACCGACGACGTGAGCGGACGCCTCCTGCGCCTGCCGTTCTTCACCTCGCTCGATCCCGCGACCACCGACCGGGTCGTCGAGGCGTTCGGCGCCGCGTTGGCCTCGGCGTGAGGCCCTGATGCGCATCACGTTCGTGTGGCCGACGGTCCAGTTCGGCGGCGGGGTGCTCGCCCTGTTCGAGCTGGCCAACGCCCTGGCCCGGATCGGCCACGACGTCCGCGTGGTGCACGGGCCGGCCTGGCCGGGACGCATCGACCGCGTCGAGCAGATCGACTGGTTCACGTTCGAGCCGACGATCCGCCACCACGTCGTCGACGAGCTCGACGACCCGTCACTGCCCGACGGCGACATCGTCTTCGCCCCCGGCCTCGATGCCCGCCTCGGCCTTCCCGTGGTCGTGATCCAGGGCCATCGCCTGCTGTCGGAGGAGATCGAGCGACCGGCGTACGAGGGCCCGTTCCCCAAGGCGTGCGTCGCCCGTTGGCTGGTCGACGTGGGACGCGACTACGGCGTGGCGCCCCACCAGCTCTGGCACATCCCCTGCGGCATCGACCACGCCGTGTTCCGTGCGCCGCCGCCCGCGCCCCGACCCCACGACGTCGCCGTCCTCTGGAGCAGCCACGTCGCCAAGGGGTTCCCCACCGCCCTCGACGCCCTGAGCCGACTGCGCGCCCGTCGGCCCGACCTGTCGGTGGTCGTGTTCTCCCAGCCCCGGCCCGATCCACCGCTGCCCGACTGGATGACCTTCGTGCAGGGCCCCGACCACGAGACGCTCGCCCGCGACGTGTACGGCCGGGTGAAGGTGTTCGTCCAGTCGAGCTTCGTCGAGGGCTTCGGCCTGACGGCACTGGAGGCGATGGCGTGCGGGGCGGCGCTGGTGACGACCGACAACGGCGGCTCGGCGGAGTACGCGGACGACGGCGACAACGCCCTGGTCGTCCCGCCCCGCGACCCGGACGCGCTCGCCGCCGCCGTCGAGCGGATCCTCGACGACCACGCGCTGCGCTCCCGACTGGCCGACGCCGGCCGGCGCCGGGCGCTCGACTTCGACTGGAACGTGAGCGCCCGGCGGCTCACCACGCACCTCGAGGACTACCTCGCCGACCCCGCCCGCTTCCGTGTCGCCGCCGACCCGCGCCTCGCGGCGCCGTAACCGGTCAGACCTCGATGGAGCGCCACTCGTCGGGGATCCGCTCCTGCTCGATCGGCAGGTGCGTGCAGCTGTCGTCGTAGAACCACGACCGGAACCGCTCCTCCTCGGTGATGCGGTTCTGGTAGCCGCTGTCGATCTCGACGTCGCGCTCGCTCCACGCCACCCCGGAGCGGAAGCGGTGCCGATCGCGACACAGCTCGTAGTCCATCCGGTGGAGGTGGATCAGCCGCAGGTCGTAGTCGAAGTTGGCGCGTCCGTCCCGGCGGGCGTGGAAGCCGTCGTACCAGACCATCGGCACCGTGGCCAGGATCGGCTTCGAGTACGCGAAGTTCGGGAACCACCAGTGGCGCTGGGCGAGGATCGGCCGGTCGAGGTCGATCGCCGGCTCCTCCTCGTGGTGGTGGAGCAGCTCGTAGCCGTGGCAGTTGACGAACTCCTCGTCGAAGTCGTCGATGAAGTCGCCGAGCGTGCCGTAGCGCTCCGGGTTGGGGGCCACGATCTCGTCGACGTCGTTGATCAGCACCACGTCGTAGCGCTCGATCAGCTCGTGCTGGCGGGCCTGGATCGTCTTGCGCATCCAGTTGTGGTCGACCGTGTCGTGGGCCACGACCTCACGCACGAACCCCGGCCGCTCGGTCGAGCCGTCGGTCGACCCGTGGTCGAACACGTAGATGTCCTCGGGAGCGAAGAACCGGCTGTAGTAGCGGAGCCAGATCGGGAAGAAGACGGCCTCGTTCCGGACGATCGTGACCAGTGCTCGGGACTTGCCCATGTTCCTCCGATGGGTCGAACGAGCCGCGGCGCCGTCGGGTCGGGGTGGGCGGCCCACTGTAGGCTCTCGCCCCCATGGCCCGATCTGCCGCCTCCACCCCGACGCGGCGTCCCCTGCCCCGGCTGCTGGAACGCCTCGGCACGCGGGTCCGGCGATCGGTCGAGCCCCGGATCTTCCCCGAGGCGGCCGACGGGGCCGATCAGTGGCAGCGCGTGGTCATGGACCGGGCCATCGGCGATCACCTCGAAGGCCTCGGGCCGGCCGCGCTGTCCGCCGTCGAGATCAGCGGCGACGCCCAGGCGGCGCGCGGCTGGAAGGAGTTCCGGGCCCTCAACTACCCGGAGTTCGACCTCTGCGCGGAGCTCGACGACGCCAACCGCGGGAGCTGCGACGTCGTCGTGTGCGAGCAGGTGCTCGAGCACGTCGTCGACCCGTTCGTCGCCGCCGACCACCTCTTCGAGCTGCTGCGTCCGGGTGGCCACGCCGTCGTGTCGACGCCGTTCCTCATCAAGCAGCACGAGCTGCCGTTGTACGGGATGCTCGACTACTGGCGCTTCACCCCCCGGGGCCTCGGCCTCCTGCTGGAGCGGTCGGGGTTCGTGGTCGACCACGTCGACTCGTGGGGCAGCCGGCTCGGGGTCCTGGGCAACCTCGATCGTTGGTCGGCGCACCGGCCGTGGCTGCCGCTGAGCAACCGGCGCGACCTGGCGGTCGTCGTGTGGGCCTTCGCCCACCGCCCGGCCGCCGACGCCTGACCCGGTGATCGTCTCGTTCCCGTGCCCCAGCGCGCCGTATCCGGTCGGCGGTGTCACCGCGCTCTACGAGTTCGCGAACGGCCTCGCCAGGCGCGGCCATCGAATCCACCTCATCCACGGTGAGTTCTTCAACCAGCGGATCTCCTCGCTCGACGATCTGGCCTGGTTCCGCTTCGAGGACGACGTCGTGCACCACCTCGTCGACGCCCGGGGCGAGCCCGTGTCCGGGCCCCCGCTGCCCGAGGCCGACATCATCATGGGCACGGGCGCGCCCCGCGAGCTCGGCCTGCCGGTCCTCCTGGTCCAGGGCTTCGAGATGCTCGAACCGTCGATCGAGCAGGCGGCGTTCCGCACGCCGAGCCTGCGGGTCTGCATCGCCAGCTGGCTGACCGACGTCGGCCGCTACTTCGGGGTGCCGTCGGAGCAGATGTGCACCGTGCACATGGGCATCGACCACGACCGGTTCCGGCCGACGACCGCGCTCGACGAACGCGAGCCCATCGTCGCCATGCTCCACAACCCCCACCCCGCCAAGGGCTGGAAGACGGCGCGGGCCGCGGTGGAGTCGGCCCGGTCGGTGCGACCCGACCTGCGCGCCATCGTGTTCGGGACCACCGCGCCGCCCGGCCCGGTGCCCGACTGGATGGAGGTCGTCGTCGACCCCGATCCCGAGGAGCTGGTGCGCTCGGTGTACGGCCGGGCCCGGGTGTTCGTGCAGGCGAGCCGGTTCGAGGGGTTCGGCTTCACCGCGGTGGAGGCCATGGCGTGCGGGGCGACGCTGCTCACCACCGACAACGGCGGCTCGCGCGACTACGCCTTCGACGACGCGACCGCGGTGGTCGTCGAGTCCGAGTCGGTGATGAGCGTGGCCGACGCCCTCGTCGACCTGCTGGCCGACGACTCCCGGCGCCTCCGCCTCGGTCGGGCCGGCGAGCGCTTCGTGCGCCGCTTCGACTGGGACGCGGGCAGCGCGGATCTGGAGCGCTGGCTCGAGGTGTACCGCGCCGACCCCGACCGCTTCCTCGCCCCGCCGGGGCCGATCGCCGACCTCCGGGGCGTCGACCCGGGGGATCTCGCCCGCCAGGTGCTCGCCGCCTCCCGCTGATCCGGCGCGCTCGCAGCGCGTCGGCCCGGCCACGCAACGGCGGCGTGGCCCCGACCGGTGCACCGCCGTCCCCTGCTACCGTCACGCGGTTCCGGCGTCCCCGATCCCCGCGAGGTCCTCCGCTCGATGTTCCCGTTCTGGGAGACCGTGATCGCCCCGCTCATCGAAGCGTCGCGCGCCCGGCGCGTCGTCGAGATCGGCGCCCTGCGCGGTGACACCACGGTCCGCATGGTCGCCGACCTGGGCCCCGAGGCCGAGGTCCACGTCATCGACCCGGTTCCGCAGTTCGACCCCACCGAGCACGAGCGGGCCTTCCCGGGCCAGTACGTGTTCCACCGGGACCTCAGCCTCAACGTGCTGCCCGACCTGCCCGCGGTCGACGTCGCGCTGATCGACGGCGACCACAACTGGTACACGGTCTACAACGAGCTCCGGCTGCTGCGGGAGGCGTCGCGCGCCGCCGATGCGCCGCTCCCGCTCCTGATCCTGCACGACGTGGCCTGGCCCTACGGGTACCGCGACCTCTACTACGAGCCGTCGCAGATCCCCGAGGAGTTCCGCCAGCCCTACGCCAAGGCCGGCATCCACCCCCGCATCAAGAAGCTGAGCCCGATCGAGGGCATCAACCGCGGTCTCGACAACGCCGTCGAGTCCGGCGGGCCCCGCAACGGCGTCCGCAAGGCGCTCGAGGACTTCCTGGAGGAGCACGACCGGCCGTTCCGCCAGGTCGTCCTGCCGTTCTACTTCGGCCTCGCGATCGTCGCCGAGGACGCCCGCATCGAGCAGGCGCCGGCGGTCGGGGAGATGCTCGACGGGCTGGTGTCGTCCGAGGGCCGCCTCCGCCTCCTCCACCTGTCGGAGCGGATCCGCATCGACGCGGTGGTCCACGAGCACAAGATGCTGCGGGTCCACAACGAGGCCCTCAACCGCCGCACCGACCGCGCGCTCGGCCTGCTGAAGGACGCCCTGCTCGACCTCCACTACATCGAGAACGAGGTCCGCCTCGAGTACCTCGCGAGCCTCGGCGGCGCGGCGCCCGACCTCGACGCGCTGCGCGACCCGGCCCGGCGGCTGCCCCTGCGCACCGACCGGCTGCGCAACGCCCGCATCAAGGGCCAGCGCGCCGACGAGGCCCGCAACCTCTCCTACTTCCCCTTCGCGGACATGGGGCGGGCCCAGCTCGATCACCTGCACCGCGCCCTGGAGGACGTCACCCGCGCCCGCGAGCAGGGCGACGGCATCGCCCCGATCGAGGGCGACGTCGCCGAGTGCGGCGTCGGACGCGGCGGCGGTGCCGTGTTCATGCGCGGCTTCCTCGCCCACCACGAGATCTACGACCGCCAGGTCTGGGTGATCGACGAGTTCGTCGCCACCGAGCCCGGTGCCGACACCGGCCCCGACCTCACCACCGCGGTGGGGACCTTCCGGGGCGACCTCAACCAGGTGCGCGACGCCTTCCACCGCTTCGAGCTGCTCGACGACGACGTCCGCTTCGTCGCCGGACGGGTGCCCGACGCCCTCGGCGACGCGCCGATCGGGCCGTTGGCGGTCCTGCGCGTCGGGGGCAGCCACCTCGGCTCCGACCTGGAGCCCGCCCTCGAGCGCCTCCTGCCCAAGGTCGTCCCCGGCGGCCGGGTCATGGTCGAGGGCACGAGCCGTCCGGCGGTCGAGAAGGTCGTGGCCGCGGTGCGCGATCGCCTCGGGGTCACCGCTCCGCTCGAGCAGATCGACTGGAACTCGGTCGGCTGGACCGTGCCCCTCACCGCCGACCCTGTCGCGGCGGTCGGGCCGAGCAGCTCGACCGGCACCGACCGCGTCGCCGTCCCCGAGCGGACCGACGCCGACCTGATCGACCTGACGGTCGTCGTCGTGCTCTACAACATGCGTCGCGAGGCGGCCCGCACGCTCCGGACGCTGACCCGCGACTACCAGCAGGAGCTCGGTGACGCCGACTACGAGGTGATCGTCGTCGACAACGGGTCGGCCGACGATCAACGCCTCTCGGCCGACGAGGTCGCCGCGTTCGGCCCCGAGTTCCGCCTCGTGACGATGGGCGAGGCCGCCACGTCGTCGCCCACGCCGGCGCTCAACCGGGGGATCGCCGAGAGCCGCGGGCGGGCGATCGCGCTGATGATCGACGGCGCCCACCTGCTCACGCCGGGCGTGCTCGGCCAGTCGCTGCTGGCGCTGCGCACCTACGAGCCGGCCATCGTCGCCGTCCAGCAGTGGTACGTCGGCCCCGGTCAACAGGGCGACGCCCAGCTCAACGGCTACGACCAGCGCGCCGAGGACGCCCTCTTCCGCCGGATCCAGTGGCCCGTCGACGGCTACCGGCTGTTCGAGATCAGCCACTTCATCGGCGACCGCGACTGGTTCGACGGCATGGTCGAGAGCAACTGCCTCGTCGTCCCCCGGTCGTTGCTCGAGCAGGTCGGCGGGTTCGACGACACGTTCTCGACGCCCGGGGGCGGCTACGCCAACCTCGAGCTGTTCGAGCGCCTCGGCCAGATGCCCGGGGTCACCGTGGTCAGCCTCCTCGGCGAGGGCTCTTTCCACCAGGTCCACGGGGGCACCACCACCAACATCGCCGACGCCGCGTCGCGCCGCGGCGTCGTGTTCGGCTACGGCGAGGACTTCCGGCGGATCCGGGGCCGCTCGCTCGACGGCATCACCAGCCCGATCGTCTACATGGGCTCGATGGCCACCAAGGCGGCCCGCCGCACGCGGTCGCGCCGTGAGCTCAGCCTGTCGTTCGACGCGGGCCGAGACCCCGTGACCCACGCGCCGGACGACGACACGCCGACCTTCGTCGCCGACGAGCTCAAGATCGGCGCCATCGAGGCGGTGTGGGGCAGCGCCACCTGGCGGGAGGCCACCTGGCTGGGACGTCCCGTGGCCCGCTACCCGGCCGACCTGCACGTCTACCAGGAGCTGATCGCCGAGCAGCGGCCCGACGTGGTCGTCGTGGTCGGCGACGACGAGGCGCTCGCCGGTCGGGCGTCGTTCGTGGCGTCGGTCCTCGACGGCCTGGGCGACGGGCGCGTCGTGGCCGTCGGTGTCCACGCGGCCGCCGCCCCGGCCCACCCGCGCCTCACCGCCGTGGCGCTCCCGGGCGACGCGCCCGAAGCCGGGGCGCGGGTGACCGAGCTGGTCGGTGGTGGGTCCGCGCTCGTGCTGCTCGGCCTCGGGGCCAACACGCGGCTGCTGGCCGCGTTCGAGTCCCTCGCCCCGCTGGTTCCGGTCGACGGTTACGTCGTCATCGAGAACACCGTGGTCAACGGCCGGCCGGTGGCGTCGAGCTTCGGGCCCGGCCCGCACGAGGCGGTCGTCACGCTGCTCGCCAGCCACCCCGACTTCGTGTCGGACCCCACGCGTGAGCGCTACACGCTGACGTTCAACCGGGGCGGCTACCTGAAGCGCCTGCCGCCCTCGTGACCGGAGGCGAACCGGCGCGCTACTTCTTCTGCCACCTGCAGAAGACGGGCGGCACGGCGATGTTCCAGCGCCTGCGGGAGCACTTCGGCCGCGACGGCGTGTACCCACAGCCCGACGACCAGTTCACGATCGAGGGCGTGCTCGACGTCGACCACGTCGTCCGGCGCTTCGCCGAGGAGCGCGACCGCATCCGCGTCGTGACCGGGCACTTCCCGCTGTGCACCGTCGACCTCCTCGGGGTGCCGTTCACGTGCTTCACCGTGCTGCGCGACCCGGTGGAGCGCACGCTCTCGTTCCTGCGCCACCAGGCGCGCACGATCGACGCCCCGCTCGCCGAGATCTACGAGGATCCGATGCGGTTCGACGCCCTGATCCACAACCACATGGTGAAGATGCTGTCGCTCACCGCGGACGAGATGACCCACGGCGCGGTGACGAAGGTCGACTTCGGCCCGGAGCACCTCGAGCGGGCCCGTCGGAACCTAAGGGAGCGGATCGAGGTGTTCGGACTCCAGGAGAACCTCGACGAGTTCTGCGAGGAGCTCGAACGGCGCTACGGATGGGACCTCGGCGATCCGCGGTTCGCGAACCGCAACTTCGGGGAGTACGAGGTCGACGCGTCGCTCCGCCGTCGCATCGCCGACGACAACGCCCTCGACGTCGAGCTCTACGAGTTCGCCCGCGCCCTCCGGGCCGAGCGGCGGCGCTGACCGGTCCCGGCCCGACCGGAGCCCCGGGGTGCGGGGCTCACCAGACGATCGGCACCTGACCGTCGGGGTACGACGACGCGGCGAAGAACCAGGACTCGATGGCGTAGCGCGGGCGGGTCATCGCCTCGTCGATCGCGGTGCGGTGGAGGTACAGGTCGTCGAAGAGGAGGGCGTCGCCGGCGGCGAACCGCGGCCGCACGACCGGGGCGTCGGCGGCGAGGGTGGCGACGGTGTCGGGGCCGACGGCCCAGTCGAAGATCGCACCGCCGGTGCCGGTCTCCTGCACGGTCTCGAACCGCTTGGGGACGA